>DATJMX010000001.1 GCA_035508495.1 Candidatus Binataceae bacterium | reverse complement strand
TACAGCATCGTCCTCTCAATCGCCCCGACGTGACGCGCGATCAACTGCCATTCATCAACAAGCTTCACCCACACCTTCATGTAGCTCGTAAACAGCTTAACCTCGCGGGTAGTCCCGATTACCTGAGAGATCTCGTTACCCGTGATCGCCAGGTGTGAGTGTCGCTTTCAGGTAAACATGGATCTTAGATTTTGGCTCCTGCCTCAGTCCGCTTCAGCAGTACAAAAGCGTTTGCTACGCGATCGCGCGATGCGGTTTGTCCAGCCGCGCGATGCAGCGTAGGGCAAGGCAATCAGCACCGTCCAAGCACTAAGGCGGCGCCGGGATGTACCATACGGAAGATCAGAAGTTGTGCGATAACGTCGAGAAGAATCGCAATCGTGACGAGGTTGCGCACTGAAGCGAGAGCGCTGCGCAGGAGCCCGGGTCGGTCAGCCGGATGAGACAGAGTCCTCACAAGAAAGGCTGATTGCCCGCACGGCGGTCTTTCACGCCGTCGCGCGCACCGAGGATGATCGCGATCGTCGGCTGCAAGATGAACCGCATTCGGCCAGGTCCGTGGAACCGCGCGACGAGGTCGGGCCAGAAGCGGTGCGACAACAGGTAAAATTCGCCAGTCTGGATGAACTCCCAGACCGCGAACGGTAGCGCCGCAACAAGCACCAGGATGACAATCGCCGGTAGAACGGAATCACGGGAGAAAGCGATTTTCAAGTTTTAAGCTGAGTTAGCCGTGTGGCTCGACCCAACTTGGGCTTTGTCCTTGAACGCGGCCCGCACGCCCCCTTCCAGGTACCGCTTGGAATCCAGAAGGCCGTAGAGCTGGATGATTGTGGCCACGAGACCCGTCCAGCCTGTCTGATGGCTGGCGCCCAAGCCGGCACCGTTGTCGCCGTGGAAGTATTCATAGAAAAGAATGTGGTCGCGCCAGTGGGGATCGGACTGGAACTTTTCCGTGCCTCCATACACCGGGCGTCTGCCAGCCTCGTCGCGCAGGAAGATTCGGCTCAGCCGATCCGCGATCTCCTTCGACACCTCGAAGAGGTTCATCATCTTGCCGGAGCCGGTGGGACATTCAATTTTGAAGTTATCGCCGTAATAGAGGTAAAAGCTCTGCAGTGCCCGGATGATGAGGCCGTTCACCGGCATCCAGATCGGTCCCCGCCAGTTGGAGTTGCCGCCGAACATGCCGGTGTTCGATTCGGCCGGCAGGTAGTCCACCCGGAACTCCTGGCCTTCCACATTGAAGACGTATGGGTGTTGTTGGTGGAATTTGGAGAGCGAGCGGATGCCGTAGGGGCTAAGGAACTCGTTCTCGTCGAGCATCTTCGTGAGGATCCGGCGAAGGCGCTCCGGGTTGACCAAGGCCATGATCCCCCGCTCCGCCACGCCAAAGTGTCCTGGGCCCGTGGGATGGATGGACTCCAGCAGTTCAGGCATCCGCCGCAGGCGTTGGAGAATCTGAGCCATCCCCCGCGGAGCGCGCTCCCGCTGCCGAGCCTCGATTATCGAGGTGGCACACAGGGGCAGCAGCCCCACCATCGAGCGCACTTTGAGCCGCCTGGCGCTGCCGTCTGGGAGCCGCAACAGGTCGTAGTAGAAACCGTCCTCTTCGTCCCACAGACCGTCCTGACCGGGACGGTTGATTGCATTGGCGATATAGACGAAGTGCTCTGCGAACTTCACGAACATGTCTTCGTAGGCGGGGTCGTGGACGGCGAGCTCACTCGCAAGCTCCAACATGTTCTGGCTGAACAAGGCCATCCAGGCCGTGCCGTCTGCCTGCTCAAGATGGCCGCCGGTGGGGAGCGGCGCGCTCCGGTCGAAGATGCCGATGTTGTCCAAGCCTAGAAAGCCGCCCTCGAACACATTCTTACCGAACCGGTCCTTGCGGTTCACCCACCAGGTAAAGTTCAACAAGAGCTTGTTGAACGCCGATTTGAGGAAGTCCACGTCCGTCTCGCCGCGCAGGGCCTGCTCGGTGCGATTGAGGAACATGGTCGCCCAAGCGTGGACTGGAGGGTTCACGTCGCTGAAGTTCCACTCATAGGCGGGCATCGCGCCGCTGGGGTGCTGGTAGACCCCGCGGAGCATCATTTCCATCTGCTGCTTGGCGAAGTCCGGGTCCACGATCGAGAGCGGCAGCGTGTGGAAGGCCAAGTCCCAGGCGGCGTACCACGGGTACTCCCACTTGTCGGGCATCGAGATGACGTCCTCGTTCAGCATGTGGAACCACTCCGAGTTCCGGGAATTTCGATATCCGGTATGCAGAGGGTTGGACCGGTGCTCGTCAAGCCAGTTGTCACCGTCGAAGAAGAAGAACTGCTTGCTCCAGAGCATGCCCGCGATGGCCTGGCGCATTACGCTGGCCGCGTCCGCGGAGATCGAAGGCGGGGTCACGGAGCGGTAGAACTCGTCCGTCTCCTGCAAGCGCGCGGCCAGGGTCTGGTCAAACTCCGCGCCGAAGGAGGCCAGGTTGGTTTTCCCACTCTTAGCGGCAGCGAACTGGCGCGTCAGGCGCAGCCGCAGGGTCGCCGACTGCCCGGGATCAATCGTCACTCGATAGTGCGCAGCCGCCTTGGTGCCCTGCTTTTCGGGGTCTACTGCGCCCTGCTTGTTCTGTACCACGCAATCGTTGATGCCGTCCTTGACGTAAGGGCTCTCGTTCTTTTGCCCGGGGAAAAGCCGTTCGTGGTTCGTTGTGTTATCGGTGAAGAGCAGCGGCACCTCGCCCTCGCAGAAAAGGATAAATTCACCTAACGGTGTGTGGCTTGCGGCGACCGCGCTTGTGCCCGCCGGCGCCTCGATCTGCCTGAGGTTCGGTTTTTCGGCCGCTCTGCTGGATTCGGCGATCCACGACGCCCAGTCGTTGCGGAACCACAGGGTCGGCAGGAGATGCAGTTCTGCCGGCTCCGGTCCCCGGTTGACTGCCGTGATCCGCACCAAGATATCTTCCGGATCGGCTTTGGCATACTCCACAAAGACGTCGAAATAGCGGTCGTCATTAAAGACGCCGGTATCGAGCAGCTCGTACTCCATGTCGTTGCGGGTCCGCCGGCGGTTCGTCTCCACCAGGTCGGCATAGGGGTAGGCCGCCTGCGGGTATTTGTAGAGGTACTTCATGTACGAGTGGGTCGGCGTGTTGTCGAGATAGAAGTAGTACTCTTTCACGTCCTCGCCGTGATTGCCTTCGCTATTGGTCAATCCAAAGAGCCGCTCCTTGAGAATCGGATCCTTGCCGTTCCACAGAGCGAGCGCGAAGCAGAGGTGCTGTTTGTCGTCGGAGATCCCGGCGATGCCGTCCTCGCCCCAGCGATACGCGCGCGAGCGAGCATGATCGTGGGTGAAAAAGTTCCAGGCGTCTCCATTCTCGCTATAGTCTTCGCGAACGGTTCCCCACTGTCGTTCACTCAGGTAGGGCCCCCACTTCTTCCATGGCACTTTGGATTCCTGGCAATCCCGGAGCCGCGCGCGCTCGGCGTTTGCCTCGGCGACGGCTGGTTTTGAATCTGCGGGCGCTTGGTTCACCGTTGCGTTGGTCTGGGTAATTGCCATTTTCAATGCTGCCTCGTCGGGACATCTTTGCGAACCAACAAGATCTACCTTCTCTTTTGATCGGAATTTCCGTTTTGAAACCCGATTCAGGCTGGCACTAAGATCACATGGCTTGCAATCTTTGCCAGGATTTGAGTCCAAGCGTTTTCCAGGTCACAACTGGCGCGTTCTGCCTCGCGTTGATACAGAACACCGAGATCCATTCCTTATGCGTGCGTATCCGCAGACGCTTGTCCCGCCTCCAAGCGTCATCATCAAAATCTACTCGGCTAGATGTCGGCTCATCCCGCTGGCTGCGGCAGCGTTGCGATCGCAGCATGCGACCAAACAACCGCCGCATCGCGACCACGAGGTCGCGGCGAATAAGGCGAGAGCGCCTGCGCGAGCAATCTCTCGGACACTTCGGGGCCGTATGAATCGGCGGTGTCAATCAGGGGTCACGCCGTGTTCGACTGCGCGGCGGATAAGACGGATCGTCTCGACTAGTTCCTTCGGTCCGCCCCAGACACAGACCGATGATCTCTCTAGCGCCGAAAGCCGCGGCGCACTTTCAGAGCCTCACTGACAACAAATGTTGCATCGGGAAAGATGGTCAACTTTCCTTGTCACGCCCACTGATGCATCCGTTGCCACATGCGGCCTGCGCGCGGGCGATAGAGATTGCTGCGCGAATCCGGCTTAAATAGGTTTTTATGCTTGGCCGCCCACGGGGCTTCTTCACAAGCGCTTGCTGGCGGACATCAGATGGATTGTAGGCGGGTATTGAGGGAGAAGGAGGATTGAAGAATCTCAAAATCCCCGGTGCGAGGCCGCTGGCGAGGCCCGGACTGGAAGTGCTGTGCCGAATCTGCGGTACTCGGCAGTGAATTTTGTCGCGCGCATGCGCCGACGAAATCCTCCAATTCACAAGCCGCACCTTGCAGCGGCCGGGAGAATGAAAGAAAAAAACGGAGCGCGATGGAAGTGATTTCAAGAAAGTTTTCACTGGTCATGCTGCTACTCGGATGTCTTTCAATCAGCGCACGTGCGACAGCCGGCGATCGCGATATCGCAAAGGGTCGAGAGTTGTACCTGCAACACTGTGCGGCTTGCCATGGAGTCAACGGCGATGGGCACGGCCCGCTGGAACATGAACTCAAAACACCACCGGCGGACTTGCGCGTGCTTTCCAAGAGGTATGGAAATCCTCTACCGGAAGCGCAAATAGCCCGCTTCATGGACGGCCGGGCGGACGTTAAGGCTCACGGTCCACGCGATATGCCAGTATGGGGAGAGGAGATGTGGCAGTATCCTGAGGGACAAGGCAACCCGAACCAGGTGAGCGACAGTGTCGCGGATATAGTTCATTACCTGCAATCAATTCAGACTGTCGCGCATGGTGCATCGATCGAACAGAAGCGCTCATTGATTGTGAAGCGCGATCAGTGAAGGAGTGGAACGATATTCATGAAGGCATCTGGGCGCCCAGTCAACGGCAGATTGGGTCAGTACCCAAAAGATTTAATCACTTGGGGTCGCCAGCACATGCGGACGAAAAAAGAGCGTTGCCCGAACCCTCGCGCGGCGCGGATGGAGGCTCGATTCCATCGACCGCGAGAGTCGCGGCATAAGGTCTGGCAACCAGAGGGCGTTGCTTCCAGGTTAGGGAACTAGTCCGAACGGCACCCGCAAAATCGCAATTCCCCACCATCCGCCCTGGTTCAGATTTCCGGTGTTGGGAAGCTCGACTGCGACAGCGAACTCGCGGCCGTCGGGCGACCAGACGGCGTGATTGGCGTTGAATGCGCAGCTCGTGATTTGGAGTGCATTTCCGCCAGTCGGAGGCTCGACGAAGATCGCGTAGTTGCCGTTGGTGCAGTTGCGGGTCGATTCGAATTCGACCAGCGTGTCGTGCGGCGACCAGTTGGGCGTGCGCCCTTCGATTCCATCGAGCATGCGCAAGTCGCTGCCGTTCGCGTTCTCAATCCAGATCATGTTGTTCGAGTCGTTGTAAGTTCCGCCCATCACCGGTTCTTGTGCAGCCAGCGCGAGCATCTTTCCGTCGCGCGAGACAGAAGATTCTCCGGTCCACAACAAATTTTGAGTAGCGATCAGATTGCCTGCGGGTAGTCCGATAAACTGCAAGAATGGACCGGGCTTGTCCGGGACCTCGATCGAGACTTCATTTCCGCGCGGAAAGAAGGACGGGTAGGAGGCTTTTCCTGCCGGCGTTGAAACCATCTGGGGAGAGGATCCGTCGGAATTGAGCAACCAGAGTTGCGAAAACGTCTCTACTGAGCCTGTCAACTCGAACGCGATCTGAGCTGACTTGAGTGATCGGTTCCAGGACCAATCTGGCCTCGTGGCCGCATCGCCGCTCGGTGGCAGGTATAAAGGCTCTGGTGTGCCGCCTCGCGCCGGTATCGTGTAGAGCGCGAAAGGGCCTGCGGTTCCGTCAACGGTGCAACTCGGATCATTGGCGCAGCGCGTAAAGAGGACCGTGCGGCCATCAGGAGCGAATCGCGGCCAATAGTCAACATTGCCGTAGGTGTTCGTGATGAACTGTGGTGTCTGAATTGCGAATTTCTGGGTGCCGCAGACGAACTCGTTCCATCCGCAGGTCGTGGTGTCCTGTCGGAGTTGTGCCGTGCAGCTTGCTCCGATGGGGGACGAGGCAGTGGTCGTGTTCGATTCGCCAGCGCGGCCGAAAGGATCCTTGCAACGAGCAAATGTCGCTAAGGCATCTGAGATACACGCGCTGAAACTGCATTCAGCTGGGGAGATTGGTTGAGCATTTGCTGGAGTTCCGGCCCCAGCAATAGTCATGAATGCGACCAGAGCGATAGTTGATTTGATTTTACCTTTCAACAGTCTTCTCCGAGGCTGGCCGCGCAACGTGATCGCGAATAGTTGACGAAGTCCGCGCGAGTCGCCAAGCGGTTTAATTTCGAAAATTTTTGAAAGCCCTTTAAATCCGAATTTTTCGCGATGCACTTCATCGGGACCAGTATTTGGCGAGAAGTCTGTTTGCGTATAGCCTCGCCGGAATCGCGCGCGGCGCGAACCGGGCGCAGCGATCAACTAATTGGTTGAGAGACGCCGCTACCTGACCGCTTCTACCAGCGAGCGCACCGGGTAAATCGCGAGCACGTCGGAACTGTATTCGCCCAGATATAGAAGCTTGCCGTTCGGGGATAAACTCCATTGGCGGGGGAACGCGCCTGCCGGGAACGTTCCCAGAGTCGCAGCGTTTCCCGCGCCACTCAACGCCTTGGCGTAGTCGAGGATACTCACGGTACCGGCCTGGCCGGTGTAGAAACGATTGGTGTTCGCGACAGCGATGTAGCGTCGATGATCGAATGTCTGAGCCCCGTCGGGCGCGACTCCGACCGGTGTAGTTGACAAAAGGGGATTGGGAGCATTAGCGAGAACCGCCGGCGCGCTAAAAGTGAGCAGGTTGTCTTCGTCGCGTGCCGACACCCACACGAGAGAATTGTTCTGCGAGAGAAATACGCGTGTCGGCGAGCATCCTGCGTAAATCGCCGTTCGCACCGACGCCGCGGGATTGGTCTCGGCCTTGCGGACATCGATTACCGTCAGGCGTCCGTAAGGCCCTGGCGTGGTTGGCGGCGGATTTCCGATGCCGTTTGGAATCGAGCAGACGTTTCCTTGGTAGTCCGGATCGGTGTCGAGTGCCTTTTCATTGGTGATGTACAGATAGCGGCCGTCGGTCGTAAACGCGAGTCCAACCGGTGCGTGTTCGACCGGAATCGTCCCGACGATCGGGCTCGTTCCGCCCCGCGACCGGAGAGCCTTTCCTATATCGATCACACTGATGGTATCGTCGAACTCGTTCGAAACAAATGCGAAACGGTTATCGTTGGAAAGGCCAACCTCGATCGAACTCGCCGTCGTCGGGCTGGTCGGTACGGTGCCGATGATGGCATCGGATTGGCCAGCGATCGCTTTTTTTACGTCGATGATTTGAGCGCCTTCAGGTGCGGTCGAGCCCTTTTCGGTCTGAACGGTATCGACCAGGTACCTGCCGTCGCTGGTGATCGTCAAGCCGAAAGTATCGCCTCCGGTCTCAAGCACCCGCAAGAGACTAGCGGAATTCCCTCGCTGTTTTATTATCGCGATTCCGTTGCTGCTGTGGGGCAGGAAGGCGCCCATCGAAACAAACACATATCCACCGTCAGGGGTGGTGACGATCGCGAATGGAGAGCCAGCAAGCTGGATTTCCTGGCTCTCAGGATTAATGCTTTGCGCGAATACACGATCGGATATTCCAGTGATCGCGAGGATTGCGCCGACGCAAGCGACAAATAGACTCTTCATATTGAAAAAAAATACACTACTACTCTCCTAACTTGGCGCGATGACTCTAGTACCGTCAAATAATGTTATTTGCAAATCCAGGCTGAATTCGTATTGGCCGAGGCCTCAGTCGAGGCCGGAAACTGGCCGGCTGCGCAAAGCGACAAACTCGTGTTTGCGACGCGCCGCTGGACGATCCACAGAAGCGCCTGCCCTTGATCGACCGCGGTGTCGACTCCAAGCCAGTGATGTTGATTCCGAACCGTCAAAGCGTCAGAAACATCACGCAGAGAAATGGAAACTGAATTTTCAATCCGTCAATGCAGGAATTCAATTGACACTCGGCGCCCCGGCAGCGCATGGCAGCAGGTGCGGCACTCGCCGTTATTGCCTATTGTGTTCTGTACGCAGTAGTTTTAGCTGTAGTGTTCAGCTTCAAATTGCTACGCAGCAGGATATCGCGGCCTTAGCCGGAGCGCTTGAAGTGGGCTAAGTTCTGTTTCGCGCCCAGTGCTGCAAGTGCCCCCATAGCTCGCCGTCCAGCGTATCGCAGTGATCCCATTTCAACAGTTCGCGCTCCCACGATTGAAGTGCGCCCTGCCTCGCAGCGGCTTTTTCGTCGTGCCAGGCTTCCCAGGTGGCAATTTGCTGAGCCAGAAGCATTGCGCGACACTTCAGGTCATTTGCTATCTTCGTTTCCCTCCTTGTTATGAAACGTAAACTAAACGGCGCTCAGATAGCAATCTGTCTGAACGGCTGGCTACTGTCCTAATTTGGATTTTGTGCTTCCCATTTCTGGATTTCCCTAAACACATTGCGAAGCATCGCCAAAGCCGATGACAATTCCGAAGCGATTGAAGATGAATGAAAAACGTGGGTGCGTAGCAATGCACCCACCGCGCGGGCATCTTCTCCAGGGGGAATTGATTGCAGCGCTTTCCGCAGTCCGTCGAAAACGCTGATCGCTTCTCGTTCTGTCATGGCTTCGCCTCCTTCTTGGAAATCGCTTGTTCAACGAGTTTTCCGCTGGTCAAGTCTTTGCCCTGATTGTCTTGTTTTTGGGTTTCGTCGCATCAGCCGAGCTTCGAAGCAAGAGGATTGGACATCCGGCGTGCTGCACAACCCTCTCCGCGACACTGCCCACGAGGACGTGCGCCAGTCCGGTGCGCCCATGCGTCGACATGAAGATCAAACTTGCATCTACTTTTTTCGCCGCGTCAACGATCGCTTGGAAGGGTACGCTCAATTCTACTAGTGTCCGGCACTTGACGCCGCGCGCGGCTAAATTTTCGCGGATTCCCTCCAGCTTCTCTTGCGCCGCTCGCACTTCTTCTGCGACAAGCGCTCCGGAATTAGGTACCGACGCTAGCGACTCGTAATAGTTATGTTCGACGGCGCAAAGCAGGATGATTTCGGCTCCGTACGGTTGATTGAATTCGACTGCCTCGTCGAGTGCTTTCAACGAAGGCGCAGAGAAATCGATCGGCACCAAGATTCTCTTAATCGCCATCATTTTTCGGGTCTCCTCGCCGATCTCTGATGCGTCGAAAAGCCTGCGTCGTAGTTTCTCTTTCACGCTCGGAAGCTCGGCTCGTTCGCACATTCGCAAGTCGTTGCGGCTCATGTATATCTCGCGCGCAGGCGCCAAAGTGTCAAAGCGTCAGAAGCACCACGCAGAGAAAAAGAAAACGGCCTTTCGATCCGTCAGTGCGGGAGGCTGTTTTTGACGCTCCCGAATTTGAAGAAGCCGCACGCAGCGTTAAGATCTGACACTTTGACGGATCGAAACGCCGGATTGACCGCAGCCAGCGACCGACTGTCGATCTTCGAACGTCCTCTGCTCGTTCAAAACCAGAACCTGACGAAAAGCTTCAACTCCTACAGCGCGGAACTGCTCTCGCACCGATCGCGCCGACGATTCGCATATTCCTGATCTGCCGAAGCCGCGTAGCTAATCCGTTCCGGAATGTAACTGCCCGCGGTGAGCGGATGCGCGCGCCGATGAATTTCGGACAGATGACGCCGTGCCAAGTGGGTATAGATGCGCGTCGTTTCGAATGATTTGTGTCCCGGACGCGCGTCTTAAAGTCGAGCCCAAGGCGAGATTTGAATGTTTCAATCAATCGCAGATACGATGCTGCCAATGGTTTCGCGCAAGGAGCACCTCAAGCGCGCGCGTTCGGCTCGATGGAAAGGTAAAACGAAGGACGAGAAGAAAGAAGCCGCCGGCGCGGGCCGCTAAGGCCCACTGGGCCGGTATGATGCCGGAGCTGCGTTCAGCCGAGATGAAGCGCCGCGCTACGAAGCGCCAGCGCAAACGGGCCAGCAAGACGTGAGCTCATATCCGGAAAGGAAAGAGCTGGCCGAGACCGCAATCGGTCTCGCGAACCAGGCAGAGGCGCAACCGCCCTATCGCCGTCCTCATCGCAGGGCGGAATTCGAGTGTCGGCAGGGGATCATCCGTCACCTTCTGACGCGCCATCGTGAGCCGCCGCTCCTGGCCAAGCGGCCGAAGCCGTGAAGGTTTCCACTAAATCGGCGATCGCCGACGCTACGCCGGTGATGACGGTGAGCGAAACCGTCAAATTTCTCTGCGTCACTCGATTGACGATTCGCTCTCTGATTCGCAACGAAGGACTGCCAGCGTTCAAGATTGGGAGCGCTTCAGGCCTTACCAGAGTATCCAGAGCGGAAACTGTAACGATTCATAACGATGAGTGTTGCCAGTTTGGCCGAATTCGGTGTTTAGAATGTCGCGCCTACCAAGGTTCCGGCGCAGAAATCCGGGCCGAACGCCCAACTCCAGCCGCTTAGGGAGAAACCGAAATGGCAGTGATAAAGCCCCCCGGCGTCTATATTGTCGAGAAAGACGCCTTTCCCAATTCCGTAGTCGAGGTCGCGACTGCAGTACCAGCGTTTATCGGTTACACCGAAAAGGCGGATGACAAGGGAAAGTCACTGAAAAACGTTCCATGGCGGATCAGCTCGAGGGCGGAATTTCTGACCTACTTCGGCGGATCGCCAAAGGCTACCTTCAATGTCAAGCCAATCGAACAACCGGCGGCTTCGGCCCCCGCTCAACCCGCGGCGCGCGCACCGGAGAAGGCGTTTTCGCTAGGCGACATAGACTATGTTGTCACCGCCACGCAGAAGAGCGAAGAGCGCTTTCTCCTGTACTACAGCATGCTGCTGTTCTTTCAGAACGGCGGCGGCCCCTGCTACATAGTCTCGGTAGGGACTTACGATGAACCTATCACGGCGAAAAAGTTAACCGATGGCATAACGCTTCTGCTCAAAGAGCAGGAGCCGACGATGGTGGTGATTCCGGACGCGGTCCGTTTGGATCGGGCGGGTTGTCAGGATGTGCAGGCGGCTGCGCTGATGCATTGCGGCAAGGACACGCAGAGTCGCGTCGTCATCCTCGACATCTACAATGGCTTCGAGGACTGGCATCCGAACGAAGAGGACTGCGTCACGCAATTTCGCAATGATATCGGAACCAATTACCTCGATTTTGGCGCAGCTTATTTTCCCTGGCTGCGCACCAGCATCGTCGCGGACACGGATCCTGATTTCGACTACAGCTTAGTGAACAGTACCGATCTGACCGCACTTCTCACGGCCGAAGCAGTAGAGGTCGCGCAGGAGCCGAATGGCAAGCCCTTACGACCCAATGTCATCGCGGAAGTGAAGACGTTGACGGAAGAGTACAACGCTCAACTTCTCCATAAGACCTTGGTCGAATCGAGCCCCGTCTTCAGCAAACTTCTCAGCGAGATCAAAAGGCAACTTAATCTGTTGCCCCCGTCGGCGGCGATGGCTGGTATCTATTCAATGGTCGATGGCACCTCAGGTGTATGGAAAGCACCGGCGAACGTCAGCTTGAACTCGGTGATCGCACCGACAGTGAATATCTCGCCCGAGCAACAGCAAGACCTCAACGTCGACGTACAGGGCAAATCGATCAATGCGATCCGTCTTTTCAGCGGCGAGGGAGTGCTGGTCTGGGGCGCGCGCACGCTCGATGGCAACAGCGTCGATTGGCGCTACATCAACGTGCGCCGCACGATGATCATGCTCGAACAGTCGATCAAGCTGGCGGCCAAAGCCTATGCCTTCGAACCCAACGTCTCCACTACCTGGGTGACGATCAAGAGCATGATTCGCAACTTTTTGATCGAAATCTGGAATCGTGGCGGTCTCGCCGGCGCGACCCCTGACGACGCCTTCGCGGTTTCCTGCGGGCTCGGAGAAACGATGACGGCCGACGATGTCGTCGAGGGGATTTTAAGGGTGACGGTGTTGGTCGCGGTTACGCATCCCGGGGAATTCATTGAGATCACGTTCCAGCAACAGATGCAGAATTCCTAGTTCAATTACGAGTCCACAAGGAAGCAGAGCGCGACCACGCTCTTCCGGGTGTTGCACCTCCTGCCCTTAGCCGGGCTTGAATTCGAGGTGCAGCGCCTTCAGCCCCCGCAATATGAAGCTGGGCGTGTGGGCGAAGTCATTCTTGCCGGCAGCGATGCGGAGGTCGGGCAATCGAGCCAGGAGCCTTTCGAGAGCGACCCGCGCCTCGAGGCGAGCCAGTGCGGCGCCGATGCAAAAATGCTCGCCCTGACCGAACGCGAGATGATCCCTCGCGTTGGCGCGGCGAACATCGAAGCGATCCGGATCGGAAAATTCGGCCTCATCGCGATTTCCCGAAGCATACATGACGACCAACCGCGCTCCTTCGGGAATCTTCACTCCCGCGATTTCGGTGGCGCTCTTCGCCAGCCGGAAAAGACCCTGCACCGGAGACTCGAGGCGCAGTGCTTCTTCGATCATGTTCGGGATGAGCGAGGGATCGTCGATCACAAGTTTCATCTGATCCGGATTGCGCACCAGCAGCAGCATCGCGCTTGCGATCAGATTGGTTGTGGTTTCGTTCCCAGCGACGAGCAATTGTTGAATGATGCTTAACATCTCCGCGATGTCGAGCGACCTGGTCCCCTCGAGCCGGGCATTGAGCAGATCGGTGGTCAAATCATCGCGCGGCGTGGCCATTCGTTCCTCCAGCCTGGCCTCGAAGTAACGTTGGAACTCGATATAGCTGCGCGCGCATTCGAGCTGCCGCTGATGATCAATCATCCCTCCCAGCTGAGCGACCGCGTCGTCCGACCATCGCTTGAAGGCTTCCATGTCGGAATGCGGCACGCCGAGAGCGTCGGCGATTACCGTCAGCGGAAGGCCGATCGCAAATTGACTTAGCAGTTCGACCTTTCCGGCGCCGATAAACCGATCGATCAGCGCATTGGCGATCTGTCGTACTTTGGGTTCGAGCGTTGCGACCCGGCGAGCTGAAAATGCCTTGTTGACAAGAGCACGGAAGCGCGAGTGGGCAGGCGGATCGTTGGTCAGCAGCGTGTCCATCGGAGGATAGCCCTGTGCCAGAATTTCCATCACGGCCTCGGATGGTCTCGGATTGACCCCCGGCGGCTGACGAGAACTATAGATCTCGGGATGACTCAGGACGTGATGTATGTCGGCGTAACGGCTGACGATGAAGAATCCTACGCCGGGCACTTGGTATACCGGCGCATGTTGGCGCATTGCGCGATAAAAGGGATAAGGGTCCGCTACGTTCTCTGGTGAAAGCGGATTGAAGTCCGACGGCAATTGCGACTGACCCGCGACGGTCACCTCATGCTGCTTTCCTGACAGTAATTCAGCCATGATTTTCCCCGCGGTCGTGCCAAGCCCCGGGCCTTGACCGGATCAAAACCGAACGGTTCGTGTAGCAATCGGAGTCGGCCATTTGCGTGCCGGGTCCTTTTTCGATCTGCAGGACGTCGTTAACTGCTATGGCGAGTATGGAACCTTTGTCATTATTTGCAGGACTTCCTCCTCCAGAAGCTCTGGGAGGTGAGTAGCCCACTGAACAAAGTCAGTGTCCTTACTGGCCGCCGCGAGCGTGGAAGATACTGCGTTGGGATCGGCGATCTCCCAGAGATCGATGATAGTGTTCAGTCGACCAATTGAGTTTTCGTATGCTCCGAGCAGCTTCCATCCCGACCTTTCAAGCACCGGCTTGAGATGGCTCATCACTTCGTAGAATTTCCGCTGCTGCCCGTACTTCACCTTTAGTGTGGCTAAAAGGTAATAGCTCATGGGGCACCTCACCATGTCGTATATTGATGATTTGCGCGCTCTCAACCCAGTGTGCGTACCTCGTTACTGCCGTCCCAACTGTGGTTAATCGCAAAGAAGGGTCCGGCGCCTATAGTCTTCGTCCAAAAGCGCAACGCCTGGTCGAGGTCCGCAGGTACATAAGCCATCTGCATTACGTCTCCCAGTTTCGCGATCGATGTCGATGTGGTCATCGGTCCCTCTCTGGCGCTTGTTTGGCCCAGCTGATCCCGCGACGTAGTAGTTCGTAGAACACAGGCAGGTTCCAGGCTCCGCGCTCGATCTCTGGATACCAGTTCATCAGCGGGCGCATGTCGTAGTGACCGCGACAGTGGCCGAGCGTCAGATAAAGCACCCCGCCCTGACCCAGATGGTTGACGTAAAAGACCGGGTGTCGGGCTCTTGGCCAATTACGCCTTACAAAGCCGCTGGCTTCACCGTCGAATTCCGTGTCGAGGAGAACGTGCAGCTTGCCGTAGGTCTTCGTGAGGTAGAGTTCGTCCGTCGCATCGAAGGATTCGATGCCCGCCACCAACGGATCATTCGGATCGGCAACCGCCACGCGGTAGGGCCCGATCGGCGGATGAGCGATGAACATCGAGCCGAGCGTCTGCATGAAAAGCGGCGCCCAATCGGGACAATCGACCTCTCCAGACTTCAGAAAGCGCAGGATCGAGTTGGTCCCATGCAGCGCAAACCAGCGTCCGCCTCGCTCCACAAAGGATCGCAACTGTTCCTGCTCTTTCAGCCCCGGAATGACGTCGCACGTGTAACTGAGCAGAAAGTCGGCCGCGGAAATAGCATTGATATTTGCGTAGTCTTCGAAGACTCGAACTCGAATGCCTTGATCCTCCGCCAGCAACTTCAGGAACTCGAGGCGGGCAAAGTCAATATCGTGGTACTTGCCACCCACGATCAGGACACAGTTCGCGAGCTCGTGTTTTTTTTGCGCCGCCATCGTTGCCCTGGAACCTCTGGCTACTTCGTCAACGAGGAAATCCGCCAATCGTTTGGCGATCTCCTGCATCACCGCTTGGGCGGATAGAAGATAACTCGCCAGAGCCCTCGTGCGCTTTCGCGGCTTCAGCTGCGTCGAGGTAATGCTGAATCCAGTCATGCATGCGGTGCAGCCCTAACTCGTTCCGGCCGAAAACGAAATCTTTGTTCCCGCCGCTCGATAAACCGCGTTGGATCTTCGCGCAGACCCAGTTGTCCTCGTTCTGTACCGCGCTGATGAACAGCGCGACGGCGGCATCCATCATCGCCCGTTCTTCGTCGGTCGCCGGCGCTTTCGGATAGATGTGGTTCTGGATGGTGCGCGACTTTTCGGGACCCGGCCCCGGGAAGAGTTGCGAAACCATTCCGCCATGTTTGGCCGAAATGGCGAATGACACGTTAGGAAAAACAGTGCGGACAACGGTGATGCCTTCCTCGAGCTCCCACTCGTGGGGAGATCTGTTCCTGAGATCGGTAATCTTGTGGGTGGGAAACCCAACTCGCTGGTGCGGACCGAATGAATCATAGGTCATGATATTGGTCATGACCTGTCGCGCGATCGTCTGCGGATGGAGAACAGAAAAGTGATAGCCCTCGAGATAACCGTCGTGCGCTACCTTCCAGTTGGAGGTCGGTAGTTCGTTTTGCTTGTAGAGGTGCCAGTTCTCCATGCCGAATGACTCGAGTTCTGCAAGCATGCCGCCGAGGTAATCCTCGAGATCGATCGTTGCGCCGGCCGCGAGAGATACGAAGATAAGTCCGGCGCGTTCGGCCGCTGGCAACTCGGTTAAAGCGCGAGAACCTGCGTCAATTTCGCCGAATTTGCGGCGGCCTGCGACTCCCACGAGCGTGCCGCGATCGTCATAAGTCCAGCCGTGATAAGGACACGTAAATTGCTCGCAGCGGCCCCTACCCTCTTCAGTCAGCGTTGTACCGCGATGAGAGCACACCCCGATGAATGCGCGCACGCGACCGTCCTGCCCTCGCACAATGAGAACGGGGACGCCAACGACCTCCACGGACTTGTAGCTTCCCGGCTCCCGCATCTCGCACGTGAAGGCAAGTAACAGTGGCAGCCGCTTGAAGATCGCGTCCACCTCGCGCTGCCATCGTACTGGATCGACGTAGTTTTCAACCGGGATGTACCTGACGTTGTCTGCTGAATCAGTCGTCCCGTTGTTAACATGCGCGAGCAACCGCGTCGCAAGGTTCAAGTATTCGGAACGCCTCATAGTATGGCTCCTATGGTACCCGGAGACTGACTATCTTTGGATTCAGGAGGCAGTAGTCATGAAGATAGCTCGTCATCCGCTAATCCCGAGCTGTCCCATCTTTCGTCCGTCGAACGTGATAAAGCGCTCGGGCGTGACACGCATCACGATCCGCCGTGGCGAATCGAGCATTCGCACAAATCCGGCCTGCTGTTTTTCGTTACCCGGAATCAGGGCTGCGGCGAGCGCCGGATAGAACCAATGCTTCGTTTCGAGATCGTCGAGAATTGCGCAGCGGCCTTTTATGGTTACGGTTGCCGCCGGCATTCGCGTACCGGCGCTGGAGATCGCCACGGAAACTCGATCGTCGCGGCGCACCGCTTTGACCCGAGGCCGCTGGCTGCTCGCCGTGAGCCAGACCTTGCCGTCGCACCAGACGTAGCTCATCACCACCCCGATCGGCCATCCATCCGCGGTGCGCCAGGAGAAGACGCATTCGTTTTGGATCTTCAGGAGCGCGTCGCGATCGGCGTCCGCCAGAGTGAGATCTGAAACTTCCTCGTAGTTTTCCATGGTCAGCCTGATTGTGGCCCTCTTGGTACGACTCAGTCGCCGCGCTCGAGCCACCGGGAGAGCGTGTCATGAAAGGCGCGAATCTTGGTCTCCTGGTAATTTGCCAGCGTTACCGTCTTCTTCCGCGTGGCCTTCAGTCCTAACTGCACTTTCGACAAATTGAAGGTGTCCTGATTGAACACGCGCGCGAGGAAGCCAAGTTCGGGGGCCTCACACCAATCGTCGTCGGGCCCGAGCATATGGACAGGTGCCGAGGGGGGCCGTTCACCCGGCGGATAGGGCGAAAGATACATGCATTCCATGATTGCCTGATCTAGCTCGGTCCCGTTGGGCCGGAAGCGATAAACGATCCGGTTGTATGCGCCCCAGGGATGAAAGTTCGGGAACAATGTGTAGTAGAAGCTGTCGACCAGTTCGGCGTCGGACAATTCGTCGACGTGAGAGCCGAGCGTCGGCCGCAGCAGCTCGCGACCGCCCATGGCAGCTGCCGAACGTGCCGTCAGTCCGCCGCCGATTTCCACAAGCGGCGGTTCGTCAAGGCGCCGATCGACCATCGCGTCGAACATCTCCTGTTCAGTCGGCTTCCAAGGGAGGTGCGGGCTGGGAGTGCCGTTCGCGGTGATGGCGCGCGAAAAGTTGCCCCACACGTCGTACTGGGAATTCGCGTCGCCAATGCCCGGCAACAGCTGCGGATGGGTCGCGACGACGTGGAACGCCTCCATGAATGCTTCCTGCGCGACTTTCCAGTTACAGCGCAGGATTTTCGCCACGTGAGCCTGCTTGTAGCGACGCTCGAGAGGCCAGCGCCGGAACTGATCTGTCAGTTCCGGTCCGATAAAATCGTCGAGCGATTCGGCTTGTTGATCCGGATTGATGAAAACAAAGCCGCCCCAGGTCCCGACCTTTGCCTCGGGCAAACACCATTCGGATGCTCGAATTTGAGGAAAATCCCACTGACAAGGCACATGCTTGAGCGTGCCGTCGATATTCCATGCGAAGCCGTGAAACGGACAGCGCAGTTCGGTCGCGCGAAGGCTACCCGACTCGCGCAGCAGACGACCGCGATGAAGGCAGGCATTGTAAAAGGCCTTGAAGCTGTTTACGGCGCTCCGCACCACGATGAACGACAGTCCCGCGATGTCGTACACGATATTGTCGCCGACATGCGGAATGTCCTCTTCGCGACAGGCCATTTGCCAAACCCGCTTCCATAACTTTTCCACTTCGAGATCGAAAAAGTCGCGCGATATGTAGCGGTCGATGGATATTTCAGACGGCGGCAAATCGACAGGATTAGCCCGGCGCAGGAACTCGGGCACTGGGTGGGTATCGGTGTCGAGCAGCGCCTGATAGCTCAGCCAGTTCGGCCGATCGTCCGCAGCATCTTTGGCAACCGCCATATCGCTCTCCGGCCTGGCCTTTCTCAGGGTTATGATTCAGGTCTTCTCGCGATCCGATCGCGCTTGGCGCAAGCGTGACGAACGATCACGGCCGCCGATCCAGCCACAGAGGTGAGGATCGGCGAAATAGATTTCCCCGCTGATATATGTTCCGTCGGCGCGAAAGAGTCCCGTTCTGCCATCGCGCCCGGTCACCCGAATCGTGTCGTTTGTCTCGAGGTCGTACAAAGCACCGCTCAAAGGATGTCGAATCGATCGCATAGATTCATATCAATCCTTCGTAGTTGAGCGATCGTTTTTCCGTTCCCCTTGCCCGCGCCTGACGAGTCGAACCCTCGCACGGCCGTGCGCGATAGCACGTCGCACCAGGATGCGGGCAAATTCGAGAAATTGCGCTCGTTCTTCAGGATCGGCGGGTTTGCTCCAGTAGAACGTGTCGTAACCAGTCATCAGGGCGAGCAACGCGCGAGCGTGGCGCTCCGGATCTTCTGCGCCAGCGTCGCGTAGCGCCTCTGCAATCGGCTCGCTATAGCGAAACTGAACCTGCGTATAGAATTTATCGACCGTTCCCTTGCGTACGCACTCTGCCCAATATTCAATGAATGCCAGGGAAGCCTGCCAGTCCTCGGTGGTGCGCGTGAGGTAGGTTTCAAGCAGGCGATCGATTCGTTTCACCGGATCCGATTCGGCAGCGCGGATGTGGTCGAAGACCCTCAGCATGCCATCGAAAAGATGCTGCATCACGCACTGCATCAGTTCGCTTTTATCTCTGAAATAGTAATGCAGGTTCGATAGCGGAACTTTTGCCTGCTTGGCAACCTGGCGCAGAGTGGTGGCCGGAAATCCGCGCTTGCAGACGATTCGCAGCGCCGCCAGCTCAATCTCCTCGCGACGGATCTGATGGACGGCGACCTTGAGTTTTGGATTGGCGTATCTAGGCATTCACTTTCACTACCACGAACGAGCGTCCGGGTATCTAGGACGCCTGACCCAAATAACAAAGCAACCGTCCAGCGTCAAGAAGCGTGCGCGGTTCCTGGAAACCCTGAGCGTCGCGACGATTTGCGACATTGCCAAGGTTGCAGGCCACCCGTATCCGACTATTGCTCTTTGAAAAACAAATATTCGTCAGATCGAAATTCGCGCGGGTGATAAACTAGGTCGGGCGTGGTCTCAACGCGGTAGGCCATGCCGAATCGAGAGCAGGTTCTGCATTCAGGCTCGTTCGATGGCTCGATCAGCGTATTCGAAATGTGCGTTGTGGCGTTTACCCAATTCAACGACTGAGTGAACTATTCGCTCGAGATATAACAAGGGGGCGCGCCAGGCCGAAGTCACGCTTACGCTCTGGCAGCTCTAATTTCATTCCTCGTCGACCCTCATCCCGCAGTTTGGCATAGGGATGTTTCAAAGTTTGCGACCCGTCATCTGCGCGTTCCCGCTGCATCCAGCTTTCGATTTCCACGGTTGAAGCGCTATCAACCGCTAATCCAGAAACTGGCGCTTCGTCCCTCTAGCCTTGCCTTTATCACCTCATTGGACACACGCGAAAATGCCTTATCTATCGCCAGGATATCGCGCGATTGCATCACATCGTCTCGGGCACGGCGACATTTTGCATATCGATACTGCTTCGTCGAATGGTACTAAAGGCCAATGGCTGAAATGGGGGGCAACCAAATAACATTTCGACATCCGGGGGAAAACCACGGTCCGCGCTCCCATCATAAACGGCCGCTCAACCACTGTCACTTGGAGGAATTATCACAATGAATCGACTGGTCAGGAACGTGAGTATATTCGTCCTGGTCGCGGGTCTGCTTCCGATCGGTTCATGGGCTCAGGATACCGGCCCAGCAGCTCAGGCCAAAGCTGAGATGCAGAATGACGCGTTGAGTGGACTCGGACGCGAGGAATTCGAAAATCGGCGCCAGGAAATCGTCGTCGACAACATGAAGTTCTCCAACGATGAACAGAAAACGAAATTTCTGGCGATTTACGTTCCATACCAGGAAAAGCTCATGAACAATCTCAAGCAGCGCAAGAAGCTGCTCGACCAATATCAGAACGAGCAGCAAAACGGCGTAATCTCAGACGCCGAAGCGACCAAGATTCTCAATGCCAACCTCACACTCGACAGGAATCGGGTGATCGCAGAATCAACCTATCTCCACTCACTGAAATCCGTCATGCCGATGGAACAGGCATTGCGAGCCTACGAAATCGATGAGCGACTGAACGCATTCTATCTGAATGACATCCTCGGCACGATTCACCTGGTGAAGTGACGATTCTGCGGGAGCACGACGCACCTCGTCAGCGCTGGAGTCTGGCGGGGCGCATGTGCTTCACTCTGGCTATAACTATTGGGGTTCATCGATGGACAAGCACATAAGCAAGCATCCGGAAACGCAGCATCTCGCCAGCGATGTGGTTCACTACCGCGAATATAAGATTCTGCTGCAACCCGATCGCTTTATTAGCAAGCATGGCTTTCTCGAATTCTGGGAAGAAGCCTCCAAGACGCTTAAGAAGCTGGGGCTCAAAGTCGACGCCGACGAACACGCATTCGACAGCCAGGTTCGCGAAGTGCTTTTTTATGACACACCCCAGTTCGATCTTTACAACAACCATTTCATTCTGCGAAAACGAACTTTCTATGACGAAGGCTGGCCACGCCCTGGCCACGAGTTGACCTTCAAGTTTCGCGCCCCGGATCTACGGTCCGCGGCGGGCGTTGATGTCAGGCCGCAATTGGGTGGGCACGATCAGATAAAGTTCAAAGAGGAGTTGTTACTCGAACGCGACCGTCTGGGTGGAATGCGAAGCGTTTACTCCCACGGATGTGTTCTTACGTCACCGAACATTGAGCTTGATCGTGGAATCGAGGATATCGCACATGCCTTCCCAACCTTGAAGCGGATAGACATCCGCCCCAGAACCAAAATGGAACTGGTCAACAATGTGGCGGTCGAGGAAGTACAAAACACCCTGGGAATGATCCACTTCGGCCACCACTTCAAGGGCAAAGCAACGATCGCCATTTGGCGAAGTCGCGCGCTGGAAAAGTCCCTGTCAGGTGAGTTCGCCTTTCAATGCAAGTTCGAGAGCCTTGAAGATGTAAGCAAAGAGTCGATAGCTCTCTCGGAGGAGTTCTACAAAACAGTGCAGCTTGATTGCGCTGAATGGATCAAACTTGGCACGACGAAGACCGCGATGGTGTATGGGCTTGGCGATAATGGGCAATTAAAGAACCGTGAATGAGTTGCTTCAACGGGTTCCGCCGCAACATGTTCTTCGCGGTGTGTGGCGGGGATTATCGGTACCGAAAACCTGATCCAAGCTGACGAGGCAATCGGACCTGTGATGCTCGCCCGATGATCGAGCTTCCAATCGCATCGACGCTTTTCGCTCGCGCTGACAACGACGATTCCGCCATACGTCCTGACCGAGCCGACGGTTCATAATCGTCGGAGAAACGGCTACGAGACATCGTGCTCCGACGCCATTCCGGAGTTGCCCTCCCGGGAGGCGTCAAGACGGTTTCCTCCCGCAACCGGCCGGTCGGTCCGATCTCGACGACTCTGCCTTTCGGCGTCCCCTGCAAGGCGCGGCACTCAGCGAGTCGCTGCTCCTGCACGAACAGACCGTACATGCGCGAGTGCCACAGCCTCTATTTCTACCTGTCCCTGGAGAGCCCTAACGCGGAAGTCCTTCATCCTTGATGGCCAGACACGGCCGAGCAGTTATGGCCTGAGGTGCGGTTCTAGCGTGAGCATCAAATAGATAATCAAAACATGACAGATTGAGTTATTCTTTATATATCCATTATAGAGATTAAGAGGTCAATCCTGAGATTGATTTAATATTCGAGGCCGTCTAAAGTTGACCGAGACGGCGAGGTATCGATTCGTAGCCGCTCTAGATCGCAGACTCAGCCATCAAGAGGACCAACGATCCTCAGCCGATGGCCAGAGCCATATCGGTACCCGCTTCGTGCGTACAGATGGCTCATTCAAGAACCGTCACTCTGCTGTTCACCAACCTCGTCAGTCGCGCTGCGCAGCCAGCGAAGGTCGACGATGAAGCCGATGCGCTCGCACTACAGAAGCATCACAACCTTCTGACCGAGGCGATCTCCGCCGCGGGCGGAGACGAACTGGAGTGGCTTGGTGATGGTGTACTCGCGGCTTTCAACTCGACGGCTGACGCCGTTCGATGTGCAATAACGATTCAACAGAACTCTCGCCGCCCACGCTTCGGAACGCCGTCTGAAATCAGGATCGGGATCAACTTGGGCGAGGTCTTTCGGCGCGATACCGGCTACTTCGGCACGCCGCTCGTCACAGCGCGCCGTCTGTGCGACCTAGGCTCGAGCGGCCAGATTCTGTGCAGCAGCGTTATCGTCAACATTCTCAATTCCGACAAAGATTTTGAATTCCGCAATCTTGGCGACATCCTATTGAAGGGACTGGCTTCTCCGGTTGGTGTCTTCGAGGTCGTCTATCAAGCTGACGACGCCTCATCCTTCGTCGGCAGCCCGGCCTCTACTTCAGGAATCGTCACGCTGCTCTTTACGAAGCTGATCGACTCGAATTCGAACGAGATTGGAGGGCGCTATCTGCAGGCCCATCACAATCTCATTACTGATGCGATTGCGGCTTTCGGTGGAGACGAACTCGAATGGCGCGGTGACGGCGCGATGGCCGCTTTCAGGTCAGCGGCCAACGCCGTGCAATCCGCAATAAGAATCCAACAAACCGCTCGCCGGCCGATCTCCGGGGCACGCTTTGAAATCGGCGTTGGAATCGACCTGGGCGAAGTTCTCCGCCGCGAGGCTCGATACACCGGCACGCCTTTGGACAATGCACGCCGTCTCTGTGATCTCAGCTCGAGAGGTCAGATTCTTTGCAGTAGCCTTCTGGCCGACATTCTCCAGTCGCGGCACGATTTCGAGTTCCGTAACTGGGGCGAATTGGCTTCGAGCGCCGATTCCGCGCCGCTCGGAGTAAGCGAGGTAGTTTATGAGCGCACCGACCCGGCGGCGGTTCTACAGCGGACGCCGTTCGTCGGTCGCACAGCCCTGCTGGAGCGCTTGGAAAACAGCCTTCTGAACGCAATCAACGGCGTCGGCTCAGTTGCGATGCTGTGTGGCGAGCCAGGCATCGGCAAGACTCGTGCGCTCGATGAGTTCACGGAACGGGCGCTTGAGGGTGGCGCGCAGGTGCTCCGCGGCTCGTGTTACGATGGCGAATGGCAGGCCCCGTACGGTCCGTTTGCTGAGGCGGTTGCGCGTTTGGCGCGCCAGGCGCCTACCGATGTCGCCGCCGCAGCCGGAGAAAACGCAGCCGTGATCGCGCGCATTGTACCGGCCTTGCGCGACGCGATCGGCGACATCCCGGAACCGGCCAAAGTAGACAAAGAGGAAGAACGCTTCCGCCTGTTTGACGCCGTGTCGCAGTTCTTCATCGCCCTTTCACGCTGCGCGCCGCTCGTTCTGATTCTCGACGATTTGCACTGGGCGGATCGCGGCATAATAGCGATGCTAACTCACGTGATTCGCTTCGTCCCGGCCCATCCGATAATGCTCATCGGCGCGTACCGGGACACCGAAGTGGATCGCGGTCATCCGCTTTCCGGCGCGCTCGCAGATATCAGCCGAACACCGGGGTTCAATAGCTATTCTCTCGAGGGCTTTGAGGGGGACGATCTGGCCGAGTTGCTTGAAATGGTCGCCGATCGCAAGGCGCCGCCGCTTTTCGTTCAGGCAATTGTCGACGCCACCGACGGTAATCCCCTGTTTATACGCGAGGTGCTGCTTCATCTTCTGGAGGAAGGGAAGATCCTCAACGATCGAGAGCAATGGCTCTCGAATGTTAAGATCGAGGAACTTGGTATTCCCGACGGCGTGCGCCAAGTGATCGAACGCCGCCTGAGTCGTCTAACCGAGTCTGCCAGCCAATTGCTCTCTTCCGCATCTGCGTTCAACGGCGCCGTTCCCGTCGCAATCGTGGCGGCGGCCTGCAATTTCGACAAGCAAACCGCGCTTGACGCCATCGACGAAGCTATCGAGGCGCAACTGGTGCGGCGCGCGTCTGATACTGAGTATTTCGATTTTACGCATGCGTTGATCCGGCAGACGCTATATTCCCAAATCAATTCGGTTCGGCGCACGCGCTTGCACCGCAAGATTGCTGAAGAAATGGAGGGCGAGTGGAGGGAGCGGGCGATCGAGCATGCACCCGAGATCGCATATCAATTTTGGAAGTCCGCGCCCGCGAAGGGAATGGAGCGCGGCGCCAAGTATGCTCTATTTGCGGCCGATTCAGCCGAAGCCGCATTTGACCATTACAACGTCGCAGCCTTTCTGCGTATTGCGCTCGATCTCCTCTCCAACGAAGACACACAACGGCCGCGACTTCTGGCGCGACTGGGTTTCGCACTAACCTGGTCGCTCGACCTGCAGGAAGCCCTGACGACATCGCGCGAAGCGGGAAACCTCATTGCCGCTGGTGAAGGCCGCGAGGCTGCGACTCAATTCTATGAGCAGATGGCGAGAGCGATGTTCGCCGCGGGCCTGACCCGTGGCGCGTGGGATATCGCGAAGGAAGGTTTGCGATACGTCGAGGATCACCGCGACATCGCGTGGGCCAGCTTGACCGAGATCGATATCAACCGGGCGGAAGCGGAAGACCCGACGAATCCCGGAATCCTGGTCGATTCACCACGGGCGCGGGATTGGTGCGAGACTCTGAGAAAGTTCTCGCATGCGGAGCTGGCAGCGCACAACATCGATCCGATCTTTATCACGCGCGAAGAAATCAACGCGGATCCGGCGCCGCGTCCCAAGGGTTCGTGGCGGGGCGGCGACCTGCGCATGAGTCTGTCGCTGTGGCAGCACGAGGCCTCCGAATGCGAACGGCGCGGCGCCCTCGTCAGAGCCATGAGCGCCTGGGCTGGTGTCGCACGGTGTCACATCGCGTTCGGAGACTTCGCCGATGCGCAGGCGGCGATCGACCGCGCGGTCGCCCTGTCGCGCCGAATCGGACGGCCATCGGTGGGAGCAGTGAGCCTGGCTGCCGCGCGCACCGAGTTTCACATCGCAATGAATCAGGACTGGGACAAGCTGCTGGCCGATTTCCGCAACGACATGGGCCAGACCGATCCCGCAATCGGAGTGGTCGAAGTCATTCGCGCGCTCGGGGCGGAGGCAAAATGGACTTTGGCCAATGTGCTCGCGTACTCGGCTTGCGTCGATGCATATATGGGTCTGCGAGAGCGCTCGCTGCGGCACCTGAATGAGCTGCCCGCGGCGCTCGAGCTTGGAGCCGGATGGGGCAGCAACTACGTGACGATGGCGCTGTACGCGGAAAGAACGATTTGGGTACTCAACATCGCGGACCATGCGGAGATCATCGAGCGCAATATCCTCAGCAAAATACTCACTCCTGACTTTCGATGGCCTTCGGCTGACAGCCGTCTGTCGCTAGCGCACCTATGCGCACTACAGGGACGTCACGATGAAGCGGAAGGTTGGTTCAACAAAGCGCGCGAAGTGCTCCATGAACAAGGCGCTCGGACACTTTGCGCGATGACTGACTATGATCAGGCGCTAATGTATCTTCGCCGCGACGCGACTGGTGATGTCAGCCGCGCAGCGCCCTACCTCGATGCAGCTCTGAGACAATTCCGCGCACTGGGCATGGCGGGGTGGATCAGCTCCATCGAGGAATCGCGCCAGGACCGCATTCTTGTTGCGAGCGACGAGACTCAGCCGCGACTGTATCGGGAACAGTAGCACTACCCAGGCAGCATCCGAAGGTCCGCCAACGGTAGAGCCTTCTTGCAGCGTTTGGCGCATGCCCTAGCGAATACTCTCAGTGCGACGAGGGAGTTGGGAGGGAGATGCTGGCTGCACCCCCGATGCCTATCAGTTTATAAGACTAGTCGGTTATCATTCTCCCAGGGGTGGAACTGGCTTTTCTGCGCGGCAAATCGATCGGCGCTTCTTTCGCGTGATTTGGGTGATGGATGGGTGATAGCGCCCCATCTCGATCGCCCTCATTTTTTGGCGAAAGCTCTAAGTACGCGGAATCGCTGGGAGAAAGAGTGGAGCGGGCGACCGGGGTCGAACCGGCGACGTCCAGCTTGGGAAGCTGGCATTCTACCGCTGAATTACGCCCGCTCTGGGGATCCTTTTAGCAGGTGGGTTGTCTTTGGCTCAACTGCCCTTGGCGCGCAGACCGGATGTAACTGCTACTTGCGCAACCGCTGGACGATTGTGGGCGCCGCTACCGTTGGCGATATCCAGTCGTCCAGCAACGCGTAGCCGACCGCGAGCAGTGTCGGGCCTAGGAACAATCCGATGAAGCCGAACGCGAGCGCGCCGCCGAGCACGCCTAGCATTATCAGCAGGAGCGGCGTCTCGCCGGCACGGCTTATCAGCATCGGCTTTATGATGTTGTCCGAGCCGCTCACTACCACGAGACCCCAGATAAACATGAAGATGGCCCATCCGCGCTCGCCCTGCCATAAGAGCCAAATCGATGCGGGGATCCAGATGAGCGGCGGCCCGACCGGGATCACCGCCAACACGAATGTCACGAACGCAAGCAGGAGCGCTCCCGGGACTCCCGCAACGATGAAGCCGATGCCTGCGAGTATCCCCTGCGCGAGCGCGGTGCCAATAATCCCATAGACCACACCGTCGATTGTCTCCTGCGCGACTTCGAACAAGCGATGTCCCCGCTCGCCCGCCAGGCGATCGACGATCTCCGTCAGTCGCGCACCCGCCCGCGCGCCGTCGCGATACATGAAAAAGCAAATGATGAGGCTGAGGCTGACCTGGAGGATTCCTTCACCGACGATACTGCCGCCCTTCAGCAGGAACGACTTCAGCGGATCGATAAACTGGCTGACTTGATCGATCCCAAGCGAGCCTTGCTGGATGGTTTCTTCGTAGTGGCCGTTGATCCATCCGCCGACATAGGGGAGGTCGACGACGAATTGCGGCAGATGAGGCGGCCCTTCCTGGACCACCTTGCGAATCGCGCCGACAACCGCGGCGACGTTGCTGGCGAGGCTCGATCCGACGATCGCAAATGGCGCCACCACGATCGCGGCCAGCGCGAGCGTCATCACGAGCGAGGCGAGCCCCTGCCGCCCACGCATCGCCTTGACCAGACGCTGATAAAGCGGCCAGGTCGAGAAACATAGCACCGCCGCCCAGAGCATCGCGGAGATGAACGGCATCAGGACGAGGAAGCATCCGATGACCAGCAACACCAGGACGGCCAGCCCCGCCATCAGCTCGATTCGCCGTGTTTGCTCAGACTCCACGATACTGCCGCCGATCAATCCGCGTGTCCGCGAGCATCCGGCATCGCATCGCCAAAGGCAATCCTGCCCCTGGCCGCGCGCGCCCATACTTGAAGCATCCGACGAAGCGACCGTATAGTTGCCGCGGATCGAGAAGTCCGGCGGCAAAACCTTGGCCTCCAAACGAGCACGCTCGCAATTAAAGCGAATCGCCGATCGCGTTCTTGGGGCGGACCGCGCCTACCGATTCTCAGTGCTGCTGGGCGCGCTGCTTGCCGGGATGGTGATTCGTCCGTTCTTCGACAGTTCGATCGCGGCCAGCGGGATCTTCACCCTCTACATGGCGGTGGTCCTGCTCGGCAGCCTGTATGCGATCGGAATCGAGGATCGGGTTTCGGGGCGCACCCGCGAGCGGACCATTGGACGGTTCGTTGTGGCCGCCGTGCTCGGCGTGATCGGGATGACCGGGCGCGTTTCACTGCATACGCATCACAGTCCGTATCTTTTACTCTTTCTAACCGCGTGCTGGATCGTGTTTCTCATCATCATCGCGGGCGCGATTCTTAGCCGAACGTTGCGCGCGAGGCGCGTGACCGTCGATACGATAAGCGCCGCGCTGTGCGTGTATATGTTAGTTGGTCTCGCGTGGGCATTCGTATATTCGGCCATCTTCGTATTCGATAAGGACTCATTTTCATTTCCGCACTACGAAGTTTTCGGAACAACCACGTTCAGCGAAGCCCATCACGTGCTGTCGGCATTCATGTATTACAGCTTCGTGACACTGGCGACGATTGGCTACGGAGACATCACGCCCGTCAGTCCGCCCGCGCGCGCGCTTTCGGCGTTGGAAGGTATCTTTGGGCAATTCTATATCGCGATCCTGGTTGCGAGCCTGGTCGGGATTCGGATCAGTCAGGCGATGCAGGATGAGGTCGAGGAGTTACGTGAAGCGCAGGACAAGCGTTAGCGGGTGAGCGGCGCGATGAAGTTTCCTCCGATCAAAGCTGAGCGCGCGCGAACGCAGAAGCTCGCGAGCCTCTCGCGGCTCGTCAAGCGCGAGCAGTTTGCGCAGCCGGTCGCGGCGGGATCTTCGATGCGCACTTTCCTCGATTCGCTGCCCGACGCGCTCGCCGCGCGCGACCTGCGGACACTCGCACGCGATATCGCAACCACGAAACGAAACGGCCGCCTCTGTCTTCTGATGATGGGCGCGCATCCAATCAAGGTCGGACTCGGGCCGATAGTCGCGGGTCTAATCCGCGACGGAATCATTGGCGCGATCGCGACCAACGGCGCCGCCATCATCCATGACTTCGAGCTAGCCTTCGCCGGCCGCACGTCGGAGGACGTCGGCGCGGGCCTCGAAACCGGCAGCTTCGGAATGGCCGACGAGACCGGCGCATTTCTCGGAGGCGTCGCGAAGGTCGCATCAAGTGAAAATCTCGGCTTCGGTGAAGCGCTCGGCCGCGAGATTGTTCGTACCCGTCTCAAGTATCGCGCGATGAGCGTCTTCGCAGCCGCGTATGAGTCGCAGGTTCCGGCGACGGTGCACGTCGCAATTGGTGCCGACATCATTCATATGCACCCGATGGCAGATGGCGCAGCGATCGGCGCCGCGACGATGACGGATTTTCATCGCCTCGCATCCATTGTCGCCAAGCTAGCGCGCGGCGTGGTTATCAACCTCGGCTCGGCCGTGGTGATGCCGGAGGTGTTTCTCAAGGCGCTGAATCTCGCGCGCAACCTCGGCGCCAAAGCTGGCAACTTCACCGCGGCGGATATGGACTTCATCCGCCAGTATCGGCCGCGAATGAATGTCGTCGAACGGCCGACGGCTCAAGGCGGCAGACGCATCTTCCTGACCGGCCATCACGAGATCATGTTCCCGCTCCTTGCGGCCGCCGTGCGCGAAGAGCTGGGGCGACGTTCGAAGTAGCTCGCGATGCCCTCACGCTCGCGCGAAGACGCTCCGATCGCGATCCTCACCGACTTCGGCTACCAGGACCACTACGTCGGCGCGATGAAGGGCGTGATCGCGCGGATCGCTCCGGGCGCGCGCCTTATCGACCTCACGCACGGCATCCCGCCGCAATCGATCGTCGCGGGAGCGCTCGCGCTGCGCGAATCGTGGTCGTACTTTCCAAAGCGAACGATCTTCCTGGCGGTCGTCGATCCTGGAGTCGGGACCGCGCGCGCGCCAATCGCGATCGAGACTCGTGCCGGTGCGCGCTTCGTCGGGCCGGATAATGGATTGCTTGCGCTCGCCACTGAGGCCGCCGAGGTTAAGTCGGCCGTGAAACTAAGCACGGCCCGCTACCGTATGCAGAACGTGAGCAGCACATTTCACGGCCGCGATGTGTTCGCGCCCGCCGCGGCGTATCTCTGGCGTGGAGTGCCGCTGAAGTCATTTGGACCGCGCATCGACAGGATCGAGCGGCTTGAGTTCGACGAGCCCAAGCGCTCTGCGAAAACCGTCAAGGGGCGCGTGATCTACGTTGACGCGTTCGGTAACCTTATTACTAACATCGGTCGCGAGGCGCTGGCGCAACTGGATACTGCCTTTCCCGGTCGTGTTGCGTGGGTTAGGATCGATCGCAGCGCGCCGATGAAATTAGTCGAGGCCTATGGCTACGCGCTCAAGGGCGCCCTTCTTGCCACGATCGGAAGTTTCAATTTGTTGGAAGTCGCAGTGCGCGACGGTAGCGCCGCGAAGCGGCTCGGCGCCAGCGTGGGCGCCGCGGTGACGGTCACCACGCGACCCGGACAACCTTGATGGAAGATTTTGCCGCACATAGTTCCGCACCCGTCCTGACGGACATCCCGCGCTATTCCGCGCCGACCGAGGCGATCGGTCCGCGCGAAGATCGGCCCGCGATCCCGCCGCTAAACCTGGCGCTATTCTGGATCACGATGTTCACGACGACGATGATCGGCGGGACGATGGCGGGCGGCGACTACTCGCTGTGGCATCCGCTGCACAGTATCGCGTCGCTCGCGGGAGGCCTGTCGTTCTCGCTGCCGCTGATGGCGATACTACTCGCGCATGAAATGGGTCACTACCTGACTGCGCGCGCCAATAACGTTAATACTTCTCTGCCCTACTTCATCCCGGCCCCGCCCGTCGTTCCTTTTATCATCGGAACCTTCGGCGCGTTCATCCGGATGCGCGAGGTACCCAAGACTCGGCGGGTGATGTTCGATATCGGCGCGGCTGGGCCCTGGGCGGGCGCGATCATCGCGATTCCACTGCTGATTATCGGTCTCAAGCTGTCCAGTGTTACCCCGCTCGAGAACACCGCCGGCGGAGGAATTGAGCTCGGCAACTCGATACTGTTCTGGAGCCTGTCGCGGCTGGTGCTCGGCGTGAATCCCGCGACGGTGAACGTCAACCTGCATGCGACTGCCTTCGCCGGATGGATTGGGCTGCTCGTCACGACGCTGAATCTGCTGCCTGTGGGACAGCTCGATGGCGGACACGTCATCTATGCGCTCTTCCCGCGAGCCCATCGCAGGATCGGAATCTTATTTATTGTATTCTGCGGCGCGATGGTGCTGATTCCCTATCTGCTCGACTATGAATTCTGGGCGGGATGGCTTTTGTGGGGAGTTTTGGCCCTGATGCTCGGGGTGGGACATCCTGCGACTGTCGATCGCGACACGCCGCTCGATCCGTTGCGCCGCCGTGCCGCATGGGCGACGATCGTTTTATTCCTCCTGACGTTCAGCCCGGTGCCGGTTTCGTTTTCGCAGCCGCCGGCGTCGCAGGATCAGCAGGCCCCGCAGAACTCAGGGACTGAGGTCATCTACCACGCCCACGCGAACCCATGGCGGCATCTGCCGAACGTCCGCATTTGATGAACGCCGAGGCATTCGACAATCGTGGCTGACGGCGCGGCGACGGGTCGCACCCGGCCGACCTGGGATCAGTACTTCATGCGCATCACGCGTGAGGTCGCCTTGCGTTCCACGTGCCTGCGCGCGCAGGTCGGCGCGGTGATCGTTCGCGATCGCAACATCCTGGCGACCGGCTACAACGGCTCGCCGGCCGGCCTGCCGCATTGCATCGAGCCAGGAGTCGGCTGTCTCATCTACGAATCGCGCACTCCAGACGGCGATATCGAGCAGAACTGCCTGCGCACGATCCACGCCGAGATGAACGCGATCTCACAAGCGGCGCGCAACGGCGCCGCAATCCGCGACGCGGACATCTACGTGACTCACACGCCCTGCATCCACTGCATGAAGGTGCTGATCAACACTGGCATCCGCACCGTGTTCTACCTGAAGCCATACAAACTCCATACGATTGACTACCTGCTCGAGAATTCGCGTGTGAAGCTCGTGCAAGTGCCGCCGGAGACTGCAGATGCCGTCGGCTGAACCTCGTCCTTGTGGCATGTGCGAGATAGTCGATCGCATCAAGGCGGGAACGTTCCCCGATTTCGTCGCGGAACTGCCGCATAGCTGCGTCATCCTCGGATGGGAGCAGTTCTATCGCGGCTACTGCGTGATGATTGCGAAGCAGCATGCGACTGAGCTTTACCTGATGCCCGTCGGCGAGGCGCGCGCGATGAGCGATGAGTTGCGACTCGTCGCCGAAGCGATCGCGGCCGCAACGCATCCGTGGAAGATGAACTATTCGTGCCTCGGCAACCAGGAGCCTCATGTCCATTGGCATCTTCATCCGCGCTACGAAAGCGACGAGCTTCGCACTGTTCCGACCTGGTTGCGGCCCGAAGCCGAGCGAAAAATTTCTCTTACCAAGGACGACGAACGCGAGCTGCTGGCGCAGCTTCGCACGCAGATTGCGGCGCGAATTCCTGATGCGCGATTTCCGGGCTGAGCCGACGATCACCGATCGTCTCGCCGTGATTGCAATTTGGATGACATTCGCGATCGCGCTTGCTGGATGCACCAAGAAGCCGCTGCCCAACGCATACAGTCCCCAAGCGATGCTTTACGCTGACCGCTGCGGCCAGTGTCATGCGGCGTACAATCCGCACACGATGACGGCGGACATGTGGCGCATTCAAGTCCCGATGATGGAAGACAAGATGAGGCAGGCGGGTCTGCCGCCGCTGACCAACGACGAGCGCAGCGCGATCCTCGATTACCTCGCCCATTACGCCAGCAAGTGATCGCTCGCGCGACTCCGCATGCGATGCTAGATCGATCGCAACGGAGTTCTCATGGCCGACGATTTGCTCACCATCAAGCTCTACTTCGACTACAAGAGTCCGTTCACGTTCCTTGCGATGGAACCCGCATACGACCTGATGCGGACGCATCGCGTGAAGCTGCGCTACCTGCCCCACGTGTTCGACTTCAATGCTTACGGCGGGATGCTCGAGCAGCGGACCGAGCGCGACTGGCGGAAGGTCCGCTACCTCTATCGCGACGTGCGGCGCTTCGCGAACGAGCGCGGCATCACGATCCGCGGCCCGCAGCGCCTGTTCGATTCCCGCCTCGCGCTGATGGGCGGGATGTTCGCCGATCATCATGATCTCTTCCGCCCCTACTCCGATCGCGTGTTCGAGCGCTTCTTCAAACGCGAACTGAACATCGAGGATCGAACCGCTTTGAATGCAGTGATGAAAGAGGTCGGCCTCGATGCGGACGCATTCAATCGCTACTCAGAGCATCAAGGCCCCGAAGATCTCAAAGCCGCTCTCGCAGAAGGCGAACGCGATCAAATCTTCGGCGTACCAACGCTACTAGTCGAAGGCGAACCATTCTGGGGCAACGATCGCGTCGTCTGGGCGATCAAAAAGCTCGACGCGATGGGTCTGCAGAGGCCTGAGTTCAAATAGGTTGTTTTTCGCGCGCGATGCGCGAGAATCTTCTTCAGGGAACTTACATGAGAGCAATACCTGTCGGAGTCATCGGCACCTTTGCAAAGACCGCCGCACAAACCGATCTCGCAAGTCAGCTCGATCCTTCGCTGGCGTCGGTCCTTTCCACACCCACGATGATCGGGATGATGGAGCTGGCCGCGATCGACGCCGTATCCACCTACCTCGAACCGGGCGAGAGCTCGGTCGGGATGGGCATCGACATCCAGCATCTGGCCGCGACGCCGCCGGGGCATCAGGTGCGTGCCGAGGCGGAGCTCACCAAGATCGAAGGCCGGCGACTCGAATTCACCGTACGCGCTTTCGACGAGATCGAGCAGATCGGCAAAGGCGTGCATCGGCGCGCCGTCGTCGATGCGGCCAAGTTCAACGATCGCCTGAAGGCCAAGATAAAAAGCTGAGGTGCGCGCGATGGGCCAGGAAATCTACGATCCCAGCGAAGTGTTCGTCGGTCGCGACTACGGCGGCCAGACTTACGACATCACGCCCGAGCTGGTCGCGACATATATCGCGGGGACAGGCGACGACAACGCATGGTATCGCGAGAGGTCTCCGCTGGACGGACCGATCGCGCCCGCGCTGATACTCCATTCCGCGGTGTATCGCACGCTCGAATGGTACCTCAGCATCTACGGCAACCTGCACGCACGCCAGGAATGGGATCTCTTTTCGCCGGTGAAAATCGGCGAGCAGCTGACGACCCGCGCCGTAATCGTCGATCGCTACGTCAAGCGCGACCGCGAATACGTTGTGAACGAAGTGCTGGTCGGTAACGCCTCCGGGCAGATCGTCTCACGCAGTCGAACGCATCAGAGTTTTTTGCTTGAAACCAAGCCGCGCGAAGGCTTCGTTATCGATCGGGCTCGTGAAAAGGACGCCAAGCGCTCCTTCAAAATCGGCGAGCGCGGCGGCGAGCCGATCGAAGCTCCGATGCGCCGTATCACCGAAGAAATGTGCATGGCGTTCTCAGGTCCCGCGCGCAACTACCACAACGATAAGCAAAAGGCAGTCGAACTGGGCTTTCCCGAAATCGTCGTGCAGGGGATGCTCTCCGTCTGCATGATCGCCGGGATGATGACGAAGCGTTTCGGTCTAGGCTTCCTCGCCGGCGGAAAAATGGACCTGCGGCTCGTCAACGTGGTCTGGGGCAACGACGTGACAGGGCCCAAGGGCCTCATCGTCGAGCGGCATGCCGAGGGCCGCCGCACCCGGGCCGAAGTCGAAGTATGGTGCGAGAAGTCCGACGGCACCAAGAGCATCGTCGGCAACGCGAGCGCACTCGAACTGTAAAGTGATCCGGTCGCGATTGTGCGTCAGCGCGATGGCAATCGCGATTAGCGCGATCGCCGCATCAGGATGCGGCTCGACCTGCGAAACACAACTGGCCGAGTGCTCTACAGAATGTCATCGCATCTACCAGGTCTGTCAGCTGCACGGCAACGATATTTTCTACTGCCACAACCAGGCCGGTCTCTGCGCCCAGAACTGCGGCTACGATCGCAAAATCTGCAAGGAACCGCTCTACCACTTTTGGTGAGATTCGCTTGCCGCCAACTGCTTGTACGGGATTAAGACGGAGAATCCCAAATCCATTCGCCAGGGGTTCAGAAGGCCGTCTTTCTGTCAGCTCTCCTTATCCCAGGAGAGCGCGAGGGGGAGGTTAAGCGCCCTAAGAGCTCGCACATAGGCCGGGTCAGGACGAGGGGTCTAAGCCCGAAGTCTGCGCCCAGGAATCACTCGAGCCGTAAGCTGTTTCATCGTCGCGTCGGTGTCGATTGACGCAACCTACCAGTTCAGTTGTCGCGTCGAACGCGCCACTCTTCGATGCGATCAGGCCTTCGTTCTTTTCGCTGAATTCCAGAATCGCACCCGGCCTCAGTTCCAGCCTATCTCTCAATTTCTTCGGAACTGTGACTTGGCCGCGATTCGACAGCCGCGACTTTATACCATTCATGAAATTCGCCAGTTTAGTTCGATTCCATCACGCCGTCGTGAGGGATTCTATTTCGGCGACTGTTTTGGGGATGCCGGCGGTCATTACTTCGTGGCCGGTTTCGGTCACGAGCACGTCGTCTTCGATGCGGATGCCGATGCCGCGATACTTCTCTGGCACCGTGTCGTCGTCGGGCGATACGTAGAGGCCCGGCTCGACCGTCAGCACCATCCCGGGCTCGAGGATTCGGGACTCGCCTTCGCGCCGGTAGAGGCCGACGTCGTGCACATCCATGCCGAGCCAGTGACTCGTGCGATGCATGTAGAAACGGCGATAGTCGCCGCTCTTGATGATCTCTTCGGTGCTGCCGTGCAGCAGTCCCAGATGGCGCATGCCATCGACGAGGATCTTCAGCGCCACTTCGTGCGGATCGTCGAAACGCACGCCAGGTTTGATCGCTTCGATCGCCTTGAGCTGCGCGTCGAGCACGATTTCGTAGAAATCTTTCTGCAGCTCCGTGAACTTCGCGCCGATCGGAAAGGTGCGCGTCACGTCTGCCGCGTAATAGTCATACTCGGAGCCGGCGTCGATCAGCAGCAACTCGCCGGTGCGCATCTCGCGATCGTTGTGGATGTAATGCAGGATCGCGGCGTTCGGTCCCGACGCGATAATCGACGGATAGCTCGGGCCCGTCGCGCCCTGCGAGCGAAACGCGTAGTCAACTTCGGCCTCGATCTGCCATTCCATCATGCCGCCACGCGCTTTCAGCATCGCACGCCGATGGGCCTCGCCGGAGATCTTCATCGAGCGTCGCATCAAGTCGAGCTCGCCGGGCTCCTTGTGCAGCCGTGCCTCGTGCGTGATCTCACGCGGCTCGCAAATGACGGCCGGGCCGGTGCCGATTCGCGGGCGCATCGCCTGCGCCCATCTGACGAGCTTCATCACGCGCTCGTCCATCTTTTCGTTGAGGCCCAGCGGATAATGCAGGCGTTCGCTCTTCTCGAGATAACGCGGAAGGATCTTTTCGAGCTCATCGATTACGTAAGCCTTGTCGGCCCCGTATTCGATCATAGCGCCCTCGACTCCCGCCCGGCGCCCGGTCCAGGTCTCGCGCTCCTTGTCGCGCGGCCGCAGGAACAGCACGAATTCGCCATCGGGATGGCCCGGCGACAGCACTGCGACCGATTCCGGCTCGCCGAAGCCCGTCAGATAGTAGAAATCGCTGTCCTGCCGGTAGATGAATTCGACGTCGCCGGATCGCGTCGCAACCGGCGCGCTGGTCATGATTGCGGTGGCGCCCGGCGCGATCGCTTCCATGAAGCGCCTGCGCCGCGCGCGGAAGATTTCGGCATTACCGTTGAAGCCCATCGCTACTGATTACGCCACGAGAGCACGCCGCGCGCCAGAGGCGCGCGGCGCGTAGGCGCCCTTCAAATCCCTCTCCCGTTAGTTTACGGGAGAGGGATTCAGAGAGAGGCGATCATGGAAGGCCCGCGTGCGGGACTTCTACTTCTGTGATCTCGATGCGGCCGTTGCGGTTTGCGATGCACTCGTCGGGATTCGAGCTGCCTGCGGTTGCGATGAAGAGGGTGTGGCCGGTGGGGCCGCCGAGGATCGCCGCAAAGGCGTCGGTCTCGACCGTGATGCGCTCGGTCACTTCGCCGCCCTGCTTCACCCTGATGACTTCGTGACGGAATGGCGATGCGACCCAGACTGCGCCTTCCGCATCGAGGCCGATTCCGTCGGGCACGTTCTCTCCGAGCTCCGCGTACACGCAACGATTGCGCAGCGTGCCGTCATCGTTGATATCGAATGCGGTCAGCCGTCGGCCGAACGACTCGCCTACGATCAGCGTTTTTCCATCGGGCGTGATCACTGTGCCGTTGGGAAATTCGAGATTGTCGGCAACCGCGCTCAGCTTGCCGTCAGGCGTAACCATCACGAGCGTGGTCGCGTGTTGCGCTTCCCCCTTGTGCAGATCGAAACCGAAGTTGCCGACGTAGGCGCGCCCTTTCGAATCGACGACCATATCGTTGCAGTCGAACGGCGCGTGCGGCGTCATGTCAGCCGCGACCTTGAGGCCGTCGGGATCGAGGCGCATCAGCTTGCGATCGCGCATCGAGACGACGAGCATCCGCCCGTCCGGCAGCCATCCAAGGCCCGAGGGTCGATTCGGAACCTCGCACACGACCGATCGATTCCCCTGCATGTCCGTCGCGATCACCTGATGCGCGTGCATGTCGGAGAAGTAGAACTTGCCGTTATGCCATCGCGGGCCCTCTGGAAACGCGAGTCCGTCGAGCAGGGTCGTGAGCTTGCGCATTGTCGCCTCCGTCAGTCGAGCGCGCCCTTATCTTTCATCGCCTGGTACTCGGCCTTCGAGTAGCCGAGCAAACCGGTCATGACTTCCTCAGTATGCTGTCCGAGGCACGGCGCCGCCGAGCGCACCTTCGATTCCGACTCGCTGTAGCGCCACGGGATTCCGCAGTGCCGCTGCGAGCCGACCTCGGGATGCGGCAGCTTGACGAAATAATTGCGCTCGTTGAGATGCGGATCCTCGTCGATGTACTTGTTGTCGGCGCATGCGGCGGCGGCGATGTTCGCGGCCTGCAACTCGCGCACGACGTCGATCACTTTGCGCGTCGAAGTCCACTCGGTGACAATCGCCTCGAGCTCGTCCTCATTCTGCTTGCGCGCGGCGAGCGTCTTGAATCGCGGATCATTCGCGAGTTGGGGCTTTCCTATCGCTCGCGCAAGCCGGCCCCACTCCGCATCGTCAGCGCAGATAATCGACACAAACTGATCGATCACGACATCGAGAACCTTCTCCGGCAGGTCGAGGCACTTGAAGATCCCGTGCGGCGCCATCAACGGATCGCGATTGCCGTTCCGCTCGGGCTCGCGCCCGTTCATCGTGTATTCGAGGATTCCCTCGGCGAGCAGGTCCATCGCGCATTCCCACTGGCTCATGTCGATGTACTGACCCTCGCCGGTGCGCGCGCGATGATACAGCGCCGAAATCACCGCAAACGCGCCGTGAACTCCAGCGTTAGGATCGGCGTAGCTGAATCCGGCGTGCATCGGCGGCCATCCCTTGTAGCCCGTAAGCGATGAAAGCCCCGAGAGCGGCACCTGCGCAGGCCCATACGCGACGTAGTCTTTATAAGGACCGGTGTCGCCATAGCCCGAGAGCGAGATCATCACGATGTCGGGGCGGACCTTCTTCACCGCCTCGTAGCCGAAGCCCATCTTCTCGATCACGCCGGCAGCGAAGTTGTTCACGACCACGTCGCTCTGCTTGATCAGGCGCCACGCGGCTTCCTGCGCCTCGGGATGCTTGAAATTGAGCGACAGCGATTTCTTGCCCTGGTTGTATTGGTTGAAGTAGCCCGACTTGTTGAGGCTGTCGAACTTGCCACCCGGCCACGGCGGAAGCTGGCGCGTTACGCAGGGGCGGTTCTTGGTCTCGATTCGGATGACTTCGGCGCCCAGATGCGCGAGCTGCAGCGTGCAATACGGTCCAGCCCACACCCAGGTGAAGTCGCAGATTCGGATTCCATCAAGCGGCGCCTTGGCCATCGCTAAATCACACCCTTTTGTTTAAGTTCCGCGAGCTTCGCGTCATTGAGACCGAGCCCTTTGCCGAATATTTCCTGGTTATGCTGCCCGAGCGTCGGCGCGGGAGTCCGGATTTCCCACGGCGTGCGGCCATACTTGAGCGGCGCGCCGGGATACTTATGCGTGCCCGCTACAGGCTGCGCGATCTCGACGAAGAAGCCGCGCGCCTTCAGATGCTCCGAGCTGAGCAGACTGCCCATCGTCGAGACAGGAGCGAATGGCACGCGCCGCGACTGCGCCGCGCGATAGAGCTCCAGCACCGTCTGCCCGCTGACATATTCTTCAAGTAAAACTTTAAGCGCATCCCAGTTGAGGCCGCGCTGCAGGCGGTCCTTGAAGATCTCCAGATCCGCCCACTCAGGATTGCCCATGATGGCGACGAAGTTGCGCCACTGATGCTCCTCGATGCAGCACAGGTAGATATAGCCGTCCTTGCACTCCATCGTCTCGACCGGCTGGATCGGCTTCTGGCCGAGGCGCGTCGCGATCATTCCCATGTACGGCCAGTACTCGAACGTCATCTCGAGCTGCGAGCTGATCGACTCCTGAACGCTCACTTCGACGTGCTGGCCGAGACCTTCGCGAAGCTGCGCGAAGGCCGCTGCGACCGTTGCCGTCGCGGCATGCACGCCGCCCTGGAATCCTGCCTGGCTGCCGAAGGTGCGCAGCGGTGGCAGTTCGCGATGCTCGGCGCCGCCGCCATTCAGCACGCATACGCCGCCCGCGCACCACAGCGACATATCCTCAGCGCGATAGTTCCGATACGGCCCCGTGAGCCCGTACGGCACAATCGAGGTCATCACCAGCTTCGGATTCAGCTTGTGCATCCGCTCGAAGGTGAGACCGATTCGATCCATATCGAGTGGTGTAACGTTGTGAATCAGGACGTCAGCATCTGCGACGAGGCGCTCGAAGAGCTGAAAGCCTTCGGGCTCTGCAACATCGAGCGTGACGCCCTTCTTGTTGGTGTTGAGATAGAGGAAAAGCCCGCTCTTCTCAGGATGCGGCGTGTCGCCGGGAAATGGGCCGCGCGTGCGCGCGCGATCGCCGGCGCCCGGGCGCTCGATCTTGATGACGTTGGCGCCCATGTCGGCCAGCAGCTTGCTGCAATACGGCGCCGACACCAGTTCGCCCAGTTCCACGATTTTGAGATTGGATAACGCTCCAGCCATCGAAGCTCCGTCGCGATGAAAATTACTTACTCGGGAAAGACCTGGCGGAAAGGCTTGACCTCGATCCGCGCGAACACGCCGCCCTTCGTGTAGGGATCGCTGTTCGCAAACGCGAGCGCATCAGCCTCGCTCTCCATATCAAAGACTATCAAACTGCCGCTGCCATCGGTGAAAGGTCCCGCGATCTTGACCTTTCCCTGCGCGACCAGCGGCCGCAGATTATCAAGATGAGCCCCGCGCAGCTTCGGCCGAAGCGTCGCGCCGTCAGGCCCGTCATGCCCAATAAAAACGAAAAGCATCGAGACTCCCCAAAAACAAAAACTCCCGCCGCAAGTCTGAGATCATTAGCACGCCATCGCGCGTCGAAAAAAGCCGCCGCTCCGGAACCCCTCGCCTGCCAAGTTGCAACTTCGCTCACCATGACGGAAGGACAATGCCACGCGTCGTTACTCGCGCCGATTCTGCGGCAGGCTAAGTCGCATATCCCGAGTTACCTGGCATCCGCCCCCCCTTTTGCCGAGCACTTATAACAACCTGATTGTTTTATCTATTTCTTAGTAACAATAGCTTGCGCTACTAGCGACAATTCGTCATCATCCGCTGAACTCTCAAAGGGGGAGAGTCGTGGACATATTCAAAGGGGTTTGGTCCAAAGGCATCGGCTGGCGGCGCGGCACTGGAGCGCTCGGAGCGAGTAATCAAATACGCCGTGGGTATCCAGCTAAGATTGCTCTTTTTGTTGGAATCTTAGTTCTCTTGGCGTTGGCAAGATCGTGTAGCGCAATGCGGGTTACCCACTCGGACCTCGTGTAACGTCGTCTGCGATTCCGACACCGAGGTCCCGTCTGTTCCTGTGACTGTTCAAACAGAGTGCTGGGGCTCTGCGCAGAGTTGAAAGCCTACTGTTCATGCGCCCGAAAACACTGGAGCTGGTGGACGAAGCACTTCGGAAATAACTAGCGGCACTTTTCCATCGAAAAGCAGATGCTTTGAAAATCATCTCCTTCCCCGAGCAAAGCCGCGACCCCCGCAGCAACGCCAACCTGCTGTCCCACTGCCGCGGGAGTAAGTCCTCAAGTGGCTCAGGAAATCGGTAAAATAACCTCCGATTACCTATTCAAGAACCTCGAAGAATCATGCCTGACTTTGGCGGCAACTGAATACCAAGCCGGATTCCAAATTGCTCTGAGTGCCTTACATAACGGTCCTAAAATCGGCGCTCCCTGCCAACCCGTCGATCCGAACTGCCCCAACAATCAGCAGGCCCAGTCAGAGATCCAAGCTCTAGTTGACTTGGACAGCAGGACGCATATCTGGAAATACTGCGACACGATATTCAACAAATTTAAGGAGCAAACCCTCGAAGCTGAGCAAACAACCAAGCCGTCTCCGACCCCGACTCCGACCTGCACTCCGACTCCCGCAGCGAAGGCACGGACTCGAAAACCAGGTCAAACCGCCGCGGCAGGACGGCCTTCTTTTAAATCGTAGATCGCTGCTGCTAAGCGCAAGCTCTCAACAAGATCGACAGGCTGACTTGCCCTAACAATAGGCCGATTCAATGCGTCGGGCCGATGGCGCCGAGGCCTGTGTAGTAGAGGAGGAACTGGAAGGCGCCCAGGAGGAGCAGGCCTGCGAAGGCGAGGCGGTCGCTTTTGCGGACTGGGTAGTCGATGAAGGTGGTTGGTGTGGCGCTGGCGCCGAAGCCGCGGGCTTCCAGGGCCATTGCCATGTTGTTGGCTTTGCGCAGCGCGCCCATGAAGACAGGCACCGCGACCGGGACGTAGCGGCGCATCCGCTCGAATACGTTGCCTTCCGAGAAATTGTAGCCGCGTAGCCGCTGCGCATCGACGATCGTCGCCGCGGAGTCGCCGAATAGTGCGGCGAGCCTGAATGCGAGCGAGATCGCAAAGCCGAATCGATACGGCACTCTCAGTTTATGCAGTCCGACCGTGAACTCCTCGACCTTTGTCGTTGACAGGAAGAGTACTGAGGCAGCGAGCAACTCCGCGAGTTTCAGGCCGCGTCCGATGCCGAATACTATTGATAATCCGGTAACCCGCAGTGCGATTTCATGTGACCCGAAGTGAAATAGCGGTATCGAAAAGAGCGGCGTGCCGCGCTGATAGAAAAATAGCCACATGATCGTCGTCGTCATCACGAGGATGAGAAAGAACCAGCGCAGCCGGTAGAAGTTCGGCCACGCGCCCGTGACGCGCGCCGCGATCAGCATCAGGATACCGAGCGGCATCAGCGCGAGCGGATTATCGACCCAGTACACCGACCAGAACATGATGAAGAGGCCGAAGACCTTCACCGCCGGATGCAGCCGATGGAGCCCGCTGCGGCCTTCGATGTAGCGATAAATCGGCATCAGGCGCGCTCCCTGATCCAGGCCGCCAGCTCGCCGGGGCTCAGCGCGAGCGTGCCGAAGCGGCGCGACAGTTGCGTCACCTCGGGCGGCAGGAACGACGAACCCGCGAGCAATTCATCGTTGGCAAAGAACTCGCGCACGCCGCCGTCGAAGAGCTTGCGCCCCTTGCGCATCAGCACGACGCGTTTTGCGTATTCGGCCACGAGCCACGGCGTGTGCGAAATGATCACGATTGCGATTCCGCTGCGGTTGAGGTCATTGATGAGCGCCATCATCTTGCGCTGCTCGCGACAGTCGAGGCCCGTGGTCGGCTCGTCCAGAATCAGCAGCCGCGGCCGCAACGCGAGCACGCTCGCGACGGCGAGCCGCTGCCTCTCCCCCTTGCTCAGCAGGAACGGATCGCTTTGGCGCAGATCCTGGAGTCCAACCGCGGCAAGCACTTCGTCGCATCGGCGCGCGATCTCATCGGGCGCGAGCTTGAAGTTGCGCGGCCCGAACGCGACCTCGTCTTCGACGGTGGCGGAAAAAATCTGGTGGTCGGGATTCTGAAAAACGTATGCGGCCTCGTGCGCGGTCTCGGCCGGATTCATCGCCCTCCGATCGCGGCCACCGATCAGCACGCGCCCCGCGACCGGTTCGAGCAGTCCCACGATATGCTTCGCGAGCGTGCTCTTGCCGGAGCCGTTCTGGCCGACGATCGCGAGAAAATCGCCCGGCGCGATGCTCAGATCGATCGAATCGAGCACGCGCGGCCCGTTTGGATAGTTGAAACTGAGATTTTCAATTTTGATGTGAGGTTCCGGCGGGGCCGGCGATTCATCCGAAACGTGATTGTCGCCTGAGATTGCCGTGAAGCGGGGAAACTTCTTTAAGATCTCTACGTGCGCATGCTCGACGCTTTCGGCGTGAATCGGTATTTCGAGCAAACTAAGTAGATGATTCAAACCCGGTGGTCGCACGCCGGAATCCTCGAGCAATTCGAACTGGGTCATCACCTCGGCCGGCGCCGCGTCGGCGACGATCTGACCATCGCGCAGTATCACGAGCCGATCGGCGCCGCGCAGTTCTTCCGATTCGTGCTCGATGACTATCAGTCCCATGCCGCGCTCGCGCAGCGAGCGGATCAGCGCAAAGACTTCCTTCTTGCCCTCAGGATCGAGATCAGTAGTCGGCTCGTCGAGCACGACAACGCTCGGACTGAGCGCCAGCACCGATGCGATCGCGAGGCGCTGCTTCTCACCGCCCGACAGCGAGGTTGGATCGCGCGCATCGAAACCTTCGAGGCCGACTGCGGTGAGCGCCGGCGCGATTCGCGTCGCCATCGTCGCGCGTTCCATCCCAACCTGTTCCATCGCGAATGCGACTTCGTGCGCGACGTTGGTCGAGAAGAGCTGCGCCTCGAAATCCTGGAACACCATGCCGATGCGAGGGGCCGCTTCGCATACGCGCATCGAGGCGAGATCGTCGCCGCCGATTCGGATCACGCCGCTGAAATCGCCGTCCTCGAACTCGGGCACGATCCGATTGAGGCATTTCGCGAGCGTCGACTTGCCCGCGCCCGACGCACCCATCACGCCGATCATCTCGCCGGGCGCGAGCGCGAGCGTTATTGCGCGCAACGCGGGATGGGCCGCATCGCGATACGTGAACGACACGCCTTCGACGCTGATCCCCGCGGGCGCTTCGCTCGATTTGATTTGCGCCTGCGCTTTCACATCACAAAGAGGCCCGCGAAGGCGAGCAACAGGAATGGTCCGACTATGATCAGGACCGGTTTGTCGTACGGCGCTTCGAGCCATCGCACGGGCAGGAAGCCCGGCTTCCAGAATCCCGTCGAGAGCAGGTTGCCCGTGGCCCACGCCCCGCCCTCGCCTACCACGAGCATCGCAAAACCTGCGAGCTGCACGGCCAGCGGCTTGCGCTTCACCTCGGGCATCATGTCCTCGTACGTCATGCGGCCTTTTTTGACGCGCGGGTACACCGCGGCCAAAATAAACGGCGAGAGGACAAGCGCTGACACCATGTTATTGAAGATGATGACGTTGCCGAGCACGGCGAACGGCCGGATGACGAGCACGTTGTCGGCCCATCCGACGATATCGGCACAGAGCACACTCGCCGCGAGGCATGCGATCGCGTACTTCACAAAGGTCAGCGGCGAATTGATAACGGGGCGCTCGCCGTGCGCGAGCATCTCCCACACTTTATAGGGAATCCATCCGTAAACGAGGTTGGCAAAGAAACCGAAGATGTCACCCGGCGAGGCGCCGCCGAAAAAGTCGCCGATCATGTTGCCGATCGCGGAGCCCCACGCCGCGGCCGGCCCGAACAGAAACGAGCATACGATTGGAATCGCATTCGCCGGCCGCAGTTCGGTGACGCCGGGAATAAACGGCACGACCTTGAACGGAATCAACACCGCGGCGTAGAGCGCGGCGGAGATCGCGCACAGCACGACCATCCGCGTGTTGCGCCACATCAGGCGAAGCTCGCTCATCGGTGCGGAGGCCTACGCGAGATGCCCGAGCGCAGCGCCGGGCGTAGAATTGTGGCGCGCGGCGGCGCGCCACGTTACAGATTGATGATCGATACTCACATTCATCTCGACGCTGACCAGTATGCTGACCCATCGAGCACGATCAAGCGCGCGCGTGAAGCAGGAGTGCGCGCGGTTGTCGTGCCGGGTGTGTCACCCGCGTCGAATCGCGCCGTGCTCGAGCTCGCGCGACGCTTTCCGGGTTTCGTGCATGCCGCGCTCGGCTTTCATCCTGAGCGCTACGAACTTACCGATCGCGAGTTCGAAGCGACAGTGGCGATGATCCGCGCAGAGCGCTCGAGCATCTGCGCGATCGGCGAGGTCGGCCTTCCGTGGTACGGCGATAGCGCCCACGACCAATCGGTGCGAGCACGGATGCGCGAGCGCCTCGACACGATGGGGCGGTTGGCTGTCGAACTGGACTTGCCGCTGATCCTGCACGCGCCACACAATTCCGCCGCGGAGGCTTTGCGAGTCATCGCGAGCGCGGGCGCGCCGCGAGCCGTCTTTCACTGGCATAAGTCGGACGAAGCGACGACGCGTGCGATCATCGACGCGGGCCACTTCATTTCGATTACGCCCGAAGTCGTCTATCGCGAACGCGATCGCGATCTCGCGCGCATCGTTCCGCTCCAACATCTCCTCGTCGAGACCGACGGCCCGTGGCAATACGGCGATCGCTTTTCCGGTCGCATTACCGAGCCAGCGATGGTTGCCGACGCGATCGCTGCGATCGCGGCAATCAAAGCTGAGACGTTCGCGACTGTGCGGGAGATTGCAACCGAGAATGCCGCGCGGCTGTTTCGACTCAAATTCCCCTGAGCCAGAGGTTGCCCTCGATTCGCCGCGCGGACAAACTTAAATCGAGTTTATGCCGATATACGAATACCAGTGCGAGAAGTGCCGGCGCCGATCGAGCGTGCTGACGATGCGCGTCAGCGAGAAGGTCACGCCGACGTGCGAGCATTGCGGCAGCAGGAAGATGCACCGGCTGATGTCGCGCTTTGCGATGCCCAAGAGCGAGGAGGCGCGGCTCGATTCGCTCAGCGACCCGACTAACCTCGGCGGCCTCGACGAGAACGATCCCAAGAGCGTCGCGCGGATGATGCGCAAGATGGGCCAGGAGATGGGCGAGGAGTTCTCCGGGCCTGAGTTCGACCAAGCGGTCGAGGAACTCGAAAGCGGCGGCGGCCTCGACGACGACGGTTCATCGGGCGAGTCCGGCGACGATCTCTGAATCTCTGCGAAACCAGCAAGCATCAAACGATCAGAGACTCTGAATCCCTCTCCCTGACCAGGGAGAGGTCGGCGACGCATCGCGCCGCCGGGTGAGGTCGGCGGGCTTCTTCGTACGCCCGATCTTAAGAAATCCGGAAGCAGAGTACCCTCACCCGTGCCCTCTCCCTGGTCAGAGAGAGGGGATCGGACATTCACGGAGAGGATTCAGAAGGAGGTCGGAAGAACTCGATGATCAATCTGCTTGCGAATTTTGCGCCTTTGGATTTTCTGCGGTTCCTCGACGTATTCAGCGAGGCGCGGCGGCGGTTTGGTGGGCGCGCGCTCAGCGTCCATCACGACAACGGCGACCGCGTCACGATCGCTCTCCAGTTCGATACCCTGCCGATGTTCGAAGCGTTCCTGGCGGAGCCTGAAGTCGCGGGCATTCTGCGCGCGGCTCGCGAAATGAACGGCTGTCAGTTGATTCCCGAGAGCGACGACCGCAAGGCCGCCTGAAGATCAATCCGCCTCGAGCATGACGATCGCCGCCGAAGCCATCCCGTCGCCACGGCCAAGCGCGCCGAGGCTTTCCGGACTCGATGCTTTGATGTTGAGCGAGGTCTGATCGACGCCCAGCGCCGCGGCCAGACGCGTGCGCATTTCATCGAGATAGGGCTTGAGCTTCGGCGCTTGCGCGACGATCGTCAGGTCGGCGTTGACGAGGCGCCATCCGCGCGAGGCCGCGAGCTGCCATACCTCACGCAGCAATCGGATACTGTCAGCGCCGGCATAGCGGGGATCATTGTCCGGGAAATGCCGGCCGAGGTCGCCTTCGCCGATTGCGCCCAGGATCGCGTTGGAGAGCGCATGCGCGGCGACGTCGGCATCGGAATGCCCGCGCAATCCCTTCTCGTGCGCGATTTCAACTCCGCCGAGCACGAGCTTGCGGCCCGCCTCGAGGGGATGAAAATCAAAACCCTGCCCTACTCTGTATCGCATCGAAGCGGCGCCATCTTTCTGTTATCGAACTTGTGCGCGCGAGCGCGTGGAGACTCCTGCGTTGACAAGTTATTAATGGCCTAGCAAGCTTTTGCCTGGGTCCCGAGGAGGGAACCTCGCAATGCCGAGTTTCGTCAAGTCGCCGAAGTTCATCATCTCCACGATCGTCGTGCTCTGGGTTCTCTACATCATCTATGCAAACTTCCAGGTCGATACGGTCAAGTTCTACCTGCTGCCGTTCGGGATCCTGACGCTGCAGCTCAAGCTGTCGGCGATCGTGATTGGCGCGGCGCTGTTCGGCGCGGCCGCGCTGTTCGCGATTCAATATTTCTGGCGGCGCGGCTCCTCGAATCCAACATTCTCATCGAGCACGACCGGCTCCGTACCGCCAAGCAGCAAAACCACCGCCTGAGTTCCGGCTTTGAGGATCGTCTCCGACGCCGGTCCCACGAGCAAGCCGTCGGCGCGCGATACCGAGCTCAGCATCCCCGAGCCTTGAGCGCCGGTAGGAGTCGCGACGAGGCCATCCTCGCCGCGCGTCACGATGACGCGGACAAATTCAGTCAGGTTCGCTGCCGTCTTGATGTCGCTCGCGCATCGCGCCTGCACGCGCGGCAATCCCAGCCGCTCATGCCCGCCCATCTTGCGCAACGCCGCTCGTGCATAGAGGTAAAAGCACACCAGCGTCGATACGGGATTGCCTGGGAGACCGAACACTGCTCGATAGCCGACCGTGCCGAACTTGAGCGGCTTGCCGGGACGCTGCGCAACACCGTGAAAGAGTTGCTTCAACCCAAGAGCGTCGAGCGCACCCTTGACGTGATCGAACTGGCCAACTGAAACACCACCCGTCGAGAGCATCGCATCGAAGGTGAGCGCCTCGGCCAGGCGCTCGCGAATCTCGGCTTCGGTATCGCGGGCAATCTTGAGGATCGTCGGCTCGCCGCCCGCCTCGAGCACCGCGCCTGCGAGTGCGTATCCGTTCGAGTTGACAACCTGTGCACCGGTGGGAGGCTGATCGACTTCGACGATTTCATCGCCGGTCGAAACGATCGCGACGCGCGGCCGGCGGTAAACCTCGACCATCGAGCGATTGAGCGAGGCGAGCATCCCAAGGTCAGCGGGAGCCAGCGTCTTTCCGGCAGAGAATACGCCCTCACCCCGGCGCAGATCCTCGCCGCGCGGGCGGATGAAATTGCGCACTTCAGCGGCCGAGAGAATCTCGACCATGCTGCCGCTGCCGCGAGTCTTTTCGACCTGGATTATGGCATCGGCTCCGTCAGCGATCGGCGCGCCGGTCATCGTGCGCGCAGCCTGCCCGCGCTCGACCTTCTTCGACGGCATCTTGCCGGCAGGCACCGTCTCGATAACTTCGAGCCTGACAGGATTCGATTCCGACGCCGATGCGACATCGGCGCTGCGCACCGCATAACCGTCCATCGCGGAATTGTCGAAGCCCGGGATATCGCGCGGGGAGCGAATTTCCTCGCCCAGCACGCGGCCGAGAGCCTGGAGAATCGGCACCCGCTCGACGCCGAGCCGCGAGGTATTTTCGAGAACGATACGGATTGCTTCGTCGGCGCTAATCATGACGAGCCAACAATACGCTCGCGCGTCTTGCGTGAGAACCGGGCGCGGAGCGACGCGCAGTGCGCTTTGGTCACGCCAAAAAACTGACGAAGCGGCGTGATTCCGGCAGCGCGCCTTTCCTCGCGTCTCGCGCACACGCTATCGACAGGTTGTCGTGGCGCGCAAAAACTGAGAAGCGCCGATCGCCGTCGCACGATGAAACAGTTGGTGGCACGGTCTTCGTCGCGGCACGTGATTTGGATTTCTCACCTCCGTGAGAAATTGCCGTGATTGAAAGCCGTTACGCTGACGAATCAACATTTAGAACCCTGCTCGATGCGATACCCAGCGCGATAATCCTGATCGATCCACAGGGTAAAATTTCCTACGCGAATCCTACGGCGTTTGACTACTTCGGCTACTCGCCGGCGGAGTTCGTCGGCTTGCATGTCGAAGAGCTGATGCCCGGGGATTTTCGCGAGCGGCACGTCTCGTTGCGCACCGACTACACATCGCGTCCGACGATCAGGAAGATGGCGCCCGACATGGATTTGCTGGCGCGCCGCAAGAACGGCTCGACTTTCCCGGTCGAGATCGGTCTTAGTCCGCTCAGGACAGACAAGGGAGTCTTCGTCCTCGCCACTATCAACGATCTGACGGAGTTCAAGCGCGCGCACGAATACCAGGCGCGCCTGGCCGCGATGCTCGAAGGATCGAACTACGCGGTGATCGTCTTCAAGCCGGGGGGCAAGGTCATCACGTGGAATCCAGGCGCCGAAAGACTATACGGATTCACTGCCGCCGAGGCGGTGGGCAAGCTGATAGAAACGATCATGGGCGAGCAGTTCCATGCTTACGCCCTGGAAGTGGTCTCGCGATTCTCTGACGGCAAAGGCTCGCTCGAAACCGAGACGCGCCGCCGCCGCAAGGATGGCTCCTCGGTCGAAGTCGCGCTCACATCGAGTCCCGCGTTCGACGAGCATCGGCGGCTCACCGCGATCGTCGAGCTCAGTTACGATATTACCGACCGCAAGCGCGCCGCTGCCGAGCTGCTGCAACGCGCACGCGAGCTTGCGCGCTCCAACGAAAACCTCGAGCACTTCGCCTACGTTGCTTCCCACGATTTGCAGGAGCCGCTGCGGATGATCACGAGCTACCTGCAACTCCTCGAGCATCGCTACAAGGGCCGGATCGACAAGGACGCCGACGAGTTCATCGCGTTCGCAGTCGATGGCGCCAAGCGGATGCAATCTCTCATCGCTGACTTGCTCAACTACTCGCGAGCGGGGCGCGATACGGAGCTGCGCCCGATTTCGGTCGAGGAAACCGCCAAGCGCGCTACCGCAGCGCTGGCTACCCGCGTCAGCGAATCCGGCGCGATCGTTTACTACGACGCTGCTATCGAAGTGATGGCGGATCGGTCGGGTCTCTATCACTTGATGCTGAATCTACTCAGCAATGCCCTCAAGTTCGCTGGCGACGAGCCGCCGAAAATCCGCGTCGAAGCTCAGCGCGAGGGCGCCTTCTGGGTTATCTCCGTGACCGACAACGGTATCGGAATCAACCCGGGCCATCAGGATCGAATCTTCGGGATGTTCGAACGGCTGCACGCCCGCGACCGCTACGAAGGCAACGGAATCGGGCTGGCGACCTGCAAGCGTATAGTCGAGGCGCACGGCGGGCGAATCTGGGTGGAGTCGGAGCCCGGAAAAGGCTCGAGCTTCCGCTTCACCGTGCAGGCGGCGTAACGCTCTTGCGATTCTCGGAATCTAATAGGCGGCGTGATTAGACGCCTGGCTGTCGAGGGGAACTCTAACGTTGTAGGCCGGCGCCCAGGGCGGAACGAAATTGCCGAGGAGAGCTGGATTCATCGAGCGCAGACGCTCGATCGTCGTCCCATACTCGGCAGCCAGCACTCGCAACGCTACGCCACCTTTGACGCGAATCTGGCGGAATGCAGGTGCGGCGTCGAAATTAACGAATGTCAGTCCGTAGCTGGTGGCATGATGCGCGATATAAGCGACTGCCATGAAACGCCCGAACAGGGCCCGAGTGCGGCGCGGCAGCCGCTTCATCAGGCGATCGAAATTCGAGCCGCGGTAAGACCAGTAGCGGTCGATCGCATGGTCACCGTTGTTCCACGCGACGACGGCGATTCGCCAATCGGATCCGGCCGCGTCGTGAAGGGTAGCCAGGTATTCGGCGGCCGCTTGAGTCGCGAGCACTGGGTCGCGGCGCTCATCTACCCAGTAATCGACATGAAGTCCGAAGCGCCGGGCCGTATCGGCGTTGAGTTGCCAGATGCCTCTCTCCTGCCCACCCGAAAAAGCGCTCTCGGCGAAAGCCAGGTAAACCATGTCCTCGGGAACGCCATAGCTGCGCAGCACCTTCACCATCTGCACCAGATACGGGCGGCTGCGATCGAACGAATCCTGGAGCGAGTCGGGCGCGTGCATGAAGTCCGCGAGATAGCGGCGGACATAATCGTTGAGTGCAATTGGGAACGGAGGGACAACCTTCGGCGCAGAAAGAATGAACGGATTGGATTGGGGAATGACCAAGGCGTCCGCCGGCAGCAGCCGATGCTCGCCGTCCACTCCGGCGAAGTTTACGCGATCTGCCTGAACTGAAAGGGGATCGGGAGCCGAATCGATGCTGACGTGCTGCGCCTGGGAGCCGTCTCCCTGCGCCGCGCTCGCCAGGTTCACCTGCCAGAGCGGCGACGCCGCGAGGCACACGAAGATACCGGCGAAGAGTTCTTTGCTGAAACCCATTCTCCCTCAGACCGGTGAGAAGGCTATCGGCCAAGACGAGGAGGATCAACCCCGATCGGATAAAAAAATCTAATTTGTGACTTTAGTATGATTGATTGGAACTTCTGCGCTGCGAAACTTGCCGTCGCCGTCAGATACGCTGCACAACGAATCTTCGTCCGCGTCCGCCTTATTTGAGCGTTGCAGATATGTTAGCTTTTCGATATCAGGCGTCGTCCGCGTGGGCCCTGATAAAGTCGAAAACCCCTTGAATTGGCGCGATGTTGTAGAAAGTTTGCCTGACGCCGTGATCGTCGTATCGAGCGATCTCGATACTCTCGGCGTCAACACTGCGGCCGAGACGATGCTCGGCGTATCCCAGCCTTCGCGCACAACCCTACAGGACATCCTCAAGCAGAACGACTGGCTCGCCAAGATGGTCTCGAGCTGTATCGAGACGAGCCAGGAGCTCGGCGATCCCGATACCGCCCTCTTCATCGGGCCGCGCGAAGTCTCCGTCCGCGCCGACGTTTCGCCGCTGATGAGCTCCGACGAGAAGCCCCGCGGGGTCGTCATTCTGCTGCACGACCTGTCTCATCAGAAAAGCGCTGCCGAGGCTGCGGGCCGTGGCGACCTCAATCTTCGCCTTTCTCCCGCCGGACTCGCACACGAGGTCAAGAACCCGCTGACGGGCATCAAGGGCGCTGGCGAGCTGCTCGCCTCGATGTTCCCCGCTGACGAGCGGGCTCAGCAGTACTGCGGGTTGATTCTCGACGGCGTCAATCGGATCGCATCGCTGGTCGAGCAGGTGCTGACGGTCAGCTCGCCACAACGCCTGGCGCAGGAGCCGGTCAACATCCACCAGGTTCTGCATCAGGCGCTCAGATTGGCCGGGCTCCTTCCGGCCAGCGAGGGAATCAAGATTACGCAGGACTTCGATCCCAGTTTGCCCGAGGTGATGGGCGATACGGCAGCACTGGAGCGGGCCTTCCTGAATCTGCTGAAGAATGCAGCCGAGGCTATCGGCGGCGTGGGCAGGATCCGGCTGCACACGAGGATGGAGACGCGCTTCCGCATGACGGCCGAAGGCCGGCGTCTTCAGTTCTTGCGCGTCGATATCGCCGACAGCGGGCCAGGAATGAAGTCCGAGGCGATCGCGCAGCTTTTCACGCCATTTTTTACAACCAAGCCGGCCGGCACGGGGCTGGGCCTGGTGCTCAGCCAGCGTATCGTCGCCCTTCATGGAGGCCGGCTGTGGGCGACGCCCGGGGGGATCAAGACTGACGGAGGCGGGCCGGGAATCACCTTCCGCGTCACGCTCCCAGTCATGCCGCAAGCGGGCAACGCCTAATGAACAGGCATTCAGGCTCAGCCGCTCGCGACAACTGTGCACATCTCCTACATTGGTTGCGCGGGAGCGACATAGATGGCGGCTGGAGACATTACCTTTGCTGAAAGACTGAAAGATCCGAGCGGTGCTGCTGCGATTTTGATCGCCGACGATGATCCGGCGATCCGCCTCGTACTTAGGCATCGCCTCGAAGCTGACGGTTATCGGGTCGAGGAAGCGCCCGACAGCCAGTCAGCCCTAGAGGCACTAAGATCAAATCGCTTCGACGTAGCATTGCTCGACATCATTATGCCCGGCACAGGCGGCCTTGAGGTCCTGAGCGCTGCCAAGGCCGAGAACGTGCGCACGCTTATCCTCGTCATTACCGCGGCCAGCACGATGAACAACGCCGTCGAGGCGATGAAGCGCGGTGCTCACGATTACATGACCAAGCCGTTCGCGAATCTCGACCTGGTAGCGGCGGCAATAAAGCGCGGTGTCGAAGTAGCAGCGCAGGCCGCCGATCTCGATCGTCTCAAGGACGAGGTAAATCGCCAGCTCGTCGGCGGCGAAATCGTCGGCCGCAGTCCTGCGATGCAGGAGGTGTACAAGCTCATCGGCCGCGTCGTCACCAACGATGCGACCGTGCTGCTGAGCGGCGAGAGCGGCACCGGCAAGGAGCTGGTCGCGCGCGCGATTCACTTCAAGTCATCGCGATGGCGCTCGCCGTTCGTGGCCGTCAACTGCTCGGCGATCCCGCAAGGTCTGCTCGAAAGCGAACTGTTCGGTCATGAGCGCGGCTCGTTCACGGGCGCAACCGAGCGCCGCGCGGGCAAATTCGAGATGGCCGATGCGGGCACGATCTTCCTTGATGAAATCGGCGACCTACCGCTCGAACTCCAGCCCAAGCTGTTGCGGGTACTGCAGGAGCGCGAGTTCTCCCGCGTCGGCAGCGTAGAGACGTTGAAGGTGAAGGCGCGCGTGATCGCCGCGACGAACCAGGATCTGCAGAAGCTCGTGGCGGCGCGCCAGTTTCGCGAAGACCTCTACTTCCGCCTGCGCGTCATTCCGATCAGCATGCCGCCGCTGCGCGAGCGCCGCGAAGATATTTCCGAGCTCAGCGATTATTTCGTCGGCAAGGCCGTGCAGGAGATGGGCGCGCGCGTGAGCGCCGTCAGCCCCGAGGCGCGAGGCAAGCTGCTTTCCTACGAATGGCCCGGCAACGTCCGCGAGCTTGAGAACGCTGTCATGCGCGCGGCGCTGCTCGCGCCCGGCACTACGATTCGCGCCGAGGATATCGAACTGTCGCCAACCACGGTCGCGCCAATCGCGGTGGGGCGCGTCGACGATCAGTCGAACCTGGCCGAGGTGATCACGGGTCGTATCGCATCATGGTTCGATTCGCCTGGCAGTGATGAGCCGCGCGATCTCTATCACAAGCTGGTCGCCGAAATTGAGCGGCCGCTTATCGAGATGGCGCTCAAGCGCGCAAGCGGCAATCAGGTGCGTGCGGCGCGGATGCTCGGGCTGAATCGCAACACGCTGCGCAAAAAAATCACCGATCACAAGATCGTGCTGACACGTTATCCGCGCGGATGACGTTCAAGTTCGATTCGCATTTCTACGCGATGATCGATACGGCGGCCGGCCACGAGCCGGTCGCGCTCGCGCAACTTTACCTAGAAGCAGGCGCTCGTGTGATGCAGCTGCGGATGAAGAACGCATCCGCGCGCGACATCCTCGCCGCCGCCCGTGTGATCGCGGAGCTAAACCGCAGACGCGGCGCGACGTTCATAGTCAACGATCGCGTTGATCTCGCGATACTGTCGGGCGCCGACGGCGTTCATCTGGGCCAGGACGACCTCCCGATCGAGGCCGCACGCAAGCTGATCGAATCGAAAATGATCATCGGCATCTCAACCCACAGCGTCGAGCAAGCCCGAGCCGCGGAAGCATCCGGCGCCGACTACATAGGCTTCGGCCCGATGTACCCAGGCGGCCTAAAAGAAAACGCCTCCGGCAAAGGCCTTGCGATGCTGCAGGAAGTCCGCGCCGCGGTGAGAATTCCAATCGTGGCAATCGGCGGCATAACAGAAGCCCGCGTCCCCGAAGTACTAACCGCAGGAGCAAACGCCGCCGCAATCATAACGGACGTTATCCGCGCCCCAGACATAGCGGCGAAGGTGCGCTCGATCCTGGCGATCAGCTGAAGCCATCAAGCAGTTATCAAAACGTTGGCTATACGTCATCTCGACGGCTCATCTTCGCTGGGTGCCTTATGCCCTTTGCGGTGAGTTCTGGCTCGCGCTGGAAGCGACTACTTCGCACTCCGCGATGTGTCCCCGAAAATACCGGTTGGCAACCCATCGATGCTCTTCTCATTATGCTTGCGCTGATAGTCCGGCGCCGCGTCGTCGCCCTTCTTCTGCCAGTATTTCCTCAGCGTCTCGCGCTCCGCGAGATTGTCGAGATGGGGCACCGCATATCCACACGATGTCATCGTGGATTCAACGTCGATCTCCATGATCTGGCGCACGCCGGGTTCGGCGGGAAATTTCGCGAGATACTCGTCCCAGTTCCGATCGCCAGGATGAATCGTGCGGCCGTGGCCGTAGAGCCTTACGATCTGCGCGGTCTTGTCGAACGAGCAGAACATGATCGTGATGCGCCCGTTCTCCAGCAGATGCGCCGCGGTCTCGTTGCCGCTGCCCGTGAGATCGAGATAAATCGCACGCCGCTCGTCGAGAACCCGAAAGGTGTCCATGCCCTTGGGCGATACATTGACGCGGCCCTCATGCGGCGCAGTCGCAACGAAAAAAAGCTTCTGCGCGGCAATGAACTCGCTAATCTCAGGAGTGATCGTCTCAAACCATTTTGACATCGCGATTTCCCTTCCTGGACGGACTCTCCCCAAAGTCGAACGCTATATCTGGCCTGCGTATGGCGCAATAAAATACCTGCCTTTCTATGCTCACCAAATCGAGTAAGAATCGCGCCATGGCAGCGATACCCAGTTCCCTTGCGATGCCGCCCGAACCGGCGGGCGGCGGATTCAGTTTCACGCAGATGCTTCCGACGCTGGTCTTCGACGTCGCGCTTCCAATCATCGCATTCAACGTGCTCACCAGGTACGGCGTCTCGACGCTGTGGGCATTGGTTGCCGGCGGCGTGTTTCCCGCCGCCAACAATGTGCGCGCGTGGCTCACGACCGGCCGCCTCGAACCAGTCGGCATCATCGTGATGACCTTCCTCGCGGTCGGCACAGCCGCGTCACTGATTTCGGGCAGCGTGTTCTTCGCCCTCGTCAAGGATTCATTCCTGACCGCGACCTTCGGCTTCATATGCCTCGGCTCGCTGGTGATCGGACGGCCGCTGTTGTTCGTCATTATGCGCCAGTTTGTCGCCGGCGATGATCCCGAGCGTATCGCATGGTGGAACGGGCTCTGGGAGATCCCTCCCTTCCGCCGCGCGCAGCGGATCGTCACGGGAACGTGGGGCGTCGTCTACGTGCTCGAAGCCCTGCTCAGAGTCGCGTTCGCCCTGGTTCTTACGCCCGCGACAGTAGTGGCGATCTCACCGGTGATGGCATTCGGTGTGATGATCCTGATGATCGCCTGGACCCGCCGCTACATGCTCGCCTTCCGCCAACGCCGCATGCGCGAACTCGAGGCGCAGGCCGCACAGGCATCGGCCGCAGTCTAACGATTCTGTCGCGCCAGCTTCGCGCGCTATGCGGTCGCCGCGACCGGCTCGAGGCGCGATTGCTCGGTTTCCAGCGACATCACGCTTAGCGTTGTGATCACGCCGCAGATGCAGGCGACGATGAACAGGTCGAACGCCAAGCTGTACGAACCGGTCACGTCGTAGATCTTGCCGGTCAGGATCGGGCCGACCGCGGCGCCGATCGTCTGGCAGACCCCAGTTGCGCCGGCGATCGAGCCGAAGCGCTTCAACCCCATCGAGTCAGCCGTCAGCATCGGCAGCAGCACCAACGGCGCGCCGAGGGTCAGTCCGAAGATGATCACGAACGGCGCCAGGTACGCCCGATCCGCTACGTTGAACATCAGCACGATCCCGACCGCCGCCAAAAGAAAATTGACGACGAGTGCGCTGCGCGCGCTCACCCGATCGGCGAAGAAACCCATTATGAGCTTGCCCGTCGCAGTGAGCAGCAGGGCCAGGCTCATCATCTTGGCCGCGAAAAGCGGGGTGTAGCCTTTGCCGATGAGATAAGTGATCAAGTGAAGTCCCGCGCTCGCCGACACGAAGGCATAGAAGAATTGCGTCGCGCAGATCATCCAGAACGAGCGCGTGCGTGCGGCCTCGCTGAGCTCGAGGCCGGGGATATCCACGAACGACTTGCTCGGGTCGACCTCGGCCTGCGTCGTTCGCCCCAACTGCGGCGGCCGGCTCTTCACCATCAGGATGACGATTGGAATTGCAATCACGATCATCGGGATCGCGAGCGCGACATAGCCGCCGCGCCATCCGTGGCGCGCGATCGCGGCGTTCGCCACCAGCGTCATGCCGGCGCCACCGACCGCGGTCCCTGAAATCGTAAGGCCCAGAGCGAGGCCGCGATTCGCCGCAAACCAGTTTGATACAACCAGCGCGGCCGGCAGCAGCGTCGCGGCGCCGATTCCAAGACCCAGGAGAAGATACGCGCCCAGCATCGGAGCATAAGAATGCACCTGGCTCGCGAACAGGTACGCCGCGCCCGCCAGCGCCGCGCCGACCACCATCACGACGCGCGCCTCGATTCGATCGAGCAGCCATCCGATCAGCGGCGCCGAGATTCCGGCCGAGATCGCAAGCGAGCCCTGCAGCGTCGAGAGCTGCGCCCTGCTCCATCCGAACTGCTTGATGAGCGGCGGCAGAAACACCCCCGCGCAGTTGTAGCCGCCGCCGAAAATGATGAAGAGCGTCACCCAGAGGCTGGCGACGATTAGCCATCCCTGGCGTTCGCGCTGCGTCATGGCATTAACTCCGTGTTGCGCCGAGCTGGGCTCGTGGAGACTTATAGCTAAGCGCGCGCGCCGCGGCGAGCACGACTCACGACCACGCCTGCCGCTCCTTGCCATAAGGATCATTTTGAATGCCGCACTCGCGATCGAAGATCATCGTCGCGCGGCGCTCGGGCGAATAGGTCGGCCACTCGGGAATCGCCGCGTTGTTGGGATTCCCGCTGCGCGCGAACTGCAGCCACGTCCTCATCATCCGATCCGACAAAGTGTAGCGATCCGGCGACTCGCCGGTGAACGGCGCGGTCTCGAGCGTGCCGAACACGAACGGGATCTCGAGCGCATGCGGCGACTTGAGTGCGCCATTCAGCACCGGCGTCTCGAACGTGAACAGGTACACGAACACCGGCGCGGCTTTCTGCGCGACTTTGCGCTCGGCGATCACCAGCGACGGGATTCGCATCGCCGCGTCGGTCGTCAGCGCCAGCATCAGGTCGCGCGGCGAATCGCCCGGCCTGATCCGCCGATATGCCGCGATCAACGCCGCGCCGCGCTCGCCCACGAACATCCCCGCCCGCTCCACCAGGCTCTTCTCGTCGAGCGCTTTCAGCCACGGCGCAAACGCAAAGAAGAGCGTCATCTCATCTTTATTGGTGCCGATCATGAGCGGGATATTCGCCGATATCGCCGGCGCCGCCGGCGCGAACGGCCCGCCCGGCAGGTTCTTTCCGTCGATCACCGGGTTGAAGCCCACGCGGCGCCGATCCGCAAACGACATCAGGCTGATCTTCTTCAACACCGCCGCCTGCGCCGCCGCGAGCTGCTCCGCCGGCGCGCTCAACAATCGGTCGCCTTCAGTAGGCTTCAAGTCAAGCTCGGCGCAGACGCGGCTCGCCGTTTCGCTCGCACCCTCGCGGCTCATCATCTCCACGCCCGGGCCGCTCTGGATGATCGCCTTGTGAAAGAGCCCGCGCGCCGCCGGCATCGCCATCAACACGCAGACCTTGGCGCCGCCCCCCGACTCGCCGAAAATCGTCACGTTGCCCGCGTCGCCGCCGAACCGCGCGATATTGTCGCGCACCCACTCGAGTCCCGCGACGATATCGAGCATCCCCGCCACGCCCGACGAGGCGAACCGCTCGCCGCACAGATCCTCGAGATGCAAGTAGCCGAACGCGCCCAGGCGATGGTTGATCGTGACGACCACCACGTCGCCGCTGCGCGCGAGGCTCGTGCCCTCGTACCATGGCGACGATCCCGAGCCCGCGATAAACGCGCCGCCATGGCACCAGAACATCACCGGCCGCTTGCGACCGTCGAGCGCCGGCGTCCACACGTTGAGGACGAGGCAGTCCTCGCTCATCTTGAGCGGCTCGGCGACGCTGAAAATCTTGAGCAGCTCGGGCGGCAGCGCGAACGCATTGTCGTCCTGCACCGCGCGATCGCCAAAGTCGAAGGTATCCTTCACTCCCGTCCACGGCGCCGGTTTCCGCGGCGGCTGAAATCGATTCGCGCCCACCGGCGGCGCCGCATACGGGATTCCCTTGAAAATGTGTACGCCGCCAAGCGTGCGCCCGCGAACCCTGCCGAAGCTCGTATCGACGATCGGCTGAGCCGCGCCTTCGCGAACCGATGCTGCACCCATCGGAGAACCTCCAGGCTGATAACCCGCTACTAACGGCCCTGTTCCCGCGATGTCAAGGGCGCCTCGTGGCGGCGCTTCTGGATTCGCGTCGCCGCTCGTCTTGACGAATAAGCCAGAGACTCCGAATCATCTATCAGGGGTGATTCCAATGACTGAAAGACAATTTTTCGGCGTGATCGTTCGAACGTTCGGACTCTACATGATCCTTCAAAGCGTCTGCGAGGTTCAGAGCATCGTAATATCTTCGGCGTCCGATACATCAACGGTTACGAGTGGCGGCCAGCAGCAGCGTTTGCCGCCTTCTATCTTGTCGCCGGCCTTCTGCTGATACGGCGTGCGCCCGCGATAGTTTCGGCGGCATATCGAGCCGGAAAGGAATTTGAAGCGGAGGATCCAAGTTAAGCAACTTTCCGGCACTGGTTCAATTTGAGTTTTCTTCATCGTTCGGGCGTCCGATAGTCGGCAGTTTGTCCCACGCTAGATGAACGACGCAGTCAGGCCATCGAATAAGAATCGCCCCCACGACTAGGATTATCGCGCAATACAGCCATTCCTTGCTCCACGGCATACTGAGGGGATAGGTGTCCCAAAAATAAGCTATTAGGTCTTGAGCAACGCATCTCAAACCGACGAGGACGACCAGCACGCCGAGCATCCGTACCAGTACCGAGAACAGTTGTTTTTCTGTCACGTTCTTGAAAGTCCTCTGGTTGACGATAACGACTGTCCTGGTAAGCTGGCAAACGGAACCACCAACCACTGAAGAAAAAGGTCGCTTCTATGAAGGAGATCTTTCGTCGCTCAGTCGCGGACTTGCCCCTTTCGGTTCGCGCGTCCCAAGGATTGCGATACGCCGATATTCAATACGTCGGCGAACTTGTTCAGTGCACCGAACGCGAGCTGCTGGAGATCAGGAATTTTGGCCGCAAGTGTCTAAACGAGGTCAAAACGATCCTCGCCCGGATGGGGCTCTCCCTTGGAATGACGCCCAGCGATTCAAACTGAACCAGTGCCGACTTTCCCGCGCGCTCGCGATCATTGACCGTTGGGAGCACAATGACTACATCGATCTCGAGACCATCCGAGGAGAAACGCCCATGGCAAAGCCCAACGCGCTGCATCATCTCGCAATCTCGACCGGCAAAATGAAGGAGCAGATCGAATTCTTCACCGATGTCCTCGGGATGGAACTGGTCGCGCTCTACTGGATGCACGGCGTCAAGGGCGCCTGGCACGGCTTCCTCAAGCTGAACGACTCATGCTCAATCGCGATGGTCGCGATGGACAAGATTCGCGAGATCGAGCCTGCCTGGGGCGTTTCTCATGCGGGCAACCCTGGCTTGCCGTCAGCGCCGGGCACGATGCAGCATCTCGCGCTCAACGTCGATACCGAACAAGAGCTGCTCGCGATGCGCGATCGCATCCGCTCGCGCGGCATCAATATCTTCGGCCCGCTCGACCACGGTTTCTGCAAATCGATTTATTTCGCGGGTCCCGAGGGATTGTGCCTTGAAATCGCGACTTCGAGCGGCGAGGCGATCGACTCACGCGCGTGGATCGATCCCGAAGTCGTCGCCCTCGCCGGCATCACGCCCGAGGAGCTGAAAAAGTACACCTCGCCTGCACCCTACGAGGGCAAGGGCGGCGCCGTCGCGCAGCCGGCCATCGATCGGTCGAAGCCGCACATGCGCTACGAGGATCAGGAAGCCTATCGCAAGCTGATGACGATGCCCGACGAGGAAGTGACGCGCCGCATGAGCGAACCCACGCCGCCAGTCGCAGTCCCGCGCGCCAACAAGGCCGCCTAGCTCAACTGTCTGAGCAATCAAGCCACGGCCCGCTTGCTCGCCCCTCTCAAGAAATAACCTCGCCCGCAAAGCGGGCGAGGTCGATTCGACTGCAAGTTGCTTCTCCGCCTTGAAGCCGCCCGGCAATAGCCTCACCCACGGCTGACGCCGCCCGCGGAAGCCGCATACCGGGAGACGCCGCCGATGGCGGCCGTCGCGGGAGCGAGCCGCGCGGCGTCACCCACGCCAAATCCAATACTCAGTTGCGCGGCGCGGCGATTAGCACTTCGTCGCCGGGTTGCGGCTCCGGCAAGCCCAGCCGATCCAGCACCGTCTTCTGACTGATTCTCAGGCCGCGATCGGTGAGCATCGCGAGCATCTCGGCAAATTCCTTGATGTCGCCCTCTTCGGGCAAACCCAGCGCGACCTGCGGATAGCGGTCGCGCGGACCCATATTGAGATCGACGATCGGCCGCACCAGGTCGCGATTGAGCGTCGCTGCGATTCGCCGCGCATCGCTCGCCAGGATATCGCGCCGCACCGAATCATGAACCTGCGCCGCGGCGCGCGAGCCGCCCTCGCCCGTTATCTGCGTCGTCAGCGTCTGCCCGATTACCGCTTTACTCACTTGCGAATCCAGGTAGTCGCAAAACCTTTCATATAGTTCCACACTGCCGGTCTGACGCGCCTCGGTAAACTCGATTACCATCGATTCGGGAATAATCGCCGCGGCGTCAGTCCCGATATTCGCCACCGCAGCAAGCAGGCTCTGCTTGTCCTGCTCGGTAGCGCCGGCGCGATACTTTCCTACGCGCAGCGGCTGGCCGAAAATCTCGGTGAATGTCACCCAGTCCTTCAATACATAATTCTTGAACAGATACGACCATCCTGCCGCGCGCGCGAGGCCGCCGCGAATCGGCAATCCAGACTTGGCCTTGGCGATATGAGTAATGAACTTGTACGGGTAAAGCGGCGCGGTCAGCGGCTGAATACCAATCCCGCCACGCAGGCTCGCATAGAGGCCGGCGCCCGCAAAATGCGACGGCTGGGGATGCCGCTCACCATCGACCGAAATCGATTGTCCTTCAGTCGAGAGCGTGCGCACCAGCAGTTCTTCGCCCGATATCCAGTCGAACATGAACCAGCGCGGATCGCGCCACGCCAGCCGGCGCGGAAACCATTCGCGGCCCGAAGTGTCCCAGATAATCTCAGTCGCCGAGAATCCCTTGCCGATCGCGTCGAGCATGTCGAACAACGCGCTCTCGATTTGCAGCGCGCCGCCGGTCAGTGTCTCGCGCACGAGATCCGCGGCTCGTATATCTTCCGCGTCACTCGATGCCGCCCGCACCACGATTTCGAGCTGCGCAACCGATTCCTTGCGCGTCTGAAGCACGGCCAGATAATGGAGATCCTTCTCCTCCATCTCCTCGGCCAGCTCCAGGTAAAGAAAAGGATCGCCGAACTCCGCCTGCCGCAGGATCGCGGCCAGCCGATCGGGCGTAAGCCCGACCGAAGGATGCATCACGGAGTAGATATTGCGAACTCCCGCCAGGGTAGGCGCCGCCTGCTCATCGCGCAAAACAGCAGTATCCACTTCGCGCCCGTACGCATCATAAAGTCCCATCGATTACTCACAAGTGAAAGTGCGGTCATGCAATTTATATTCAATTCAATCCCGCTCCACTCTAGCCTGTAACCTCTCCCTTGCCCTCTCCCAGGATAAGGAGAGGGTTCAGACGGAAACGAGAGGATTGTCAGCATCGCACCGATACTCACTACCAACTACCCACTCCGAAGCGCCCTTTTCGTTGACTATCCTCCAACACCGGCGGGCCAAAGGGATCGCGCTGCGGCTGACTCCAGCGCGCCCGCGCGATCCCTGCATATGCGATCTCACCGCCGCGCTCGCCACGCGAGGCAAAATACGCGAGCGCCGCGGCGATCGCGCTGTCGCCGTGGCGCTTGCCGCCGTCCATCCCGACTTTGCGCTCGCCGACGCGCGCGATTCCGCGCTCGATAACGATCGCGCGATGGTCCATCAGCACTCCCCCGTCCTTGGGAATCTCGATCGTGCCGTCTTCGAACGCGGCCTTGTAGCGCGGCATATTGTCGCGGTACCAGCTCTCGCTGAGCATCACCTGCGTGATTCGATCGCCATAGCGCCCCGCCGCGCTCTCCGCCAGGTATTGCCCGTTGCCGCGCGCATCCATCGCACCGCCAAAGAAACGCGGCAACCGATCCGCGATGTAAAATAGAATCTGCTCCTGCTGACGGAACGGCACATTGCGCAGCTCAACGACGAAAGGCGTGCGCCGCACCAGATCCGCACCCAACTGCAGCGGCCATACGACGGTGAGGTCGCCCGAGCGGCCGAAATCCTCGCCGAAGCACGCCGGCACATTCTGATCGAGCGCGCCAAGCACGGCGGCGAGGTTATCCTCGCACCACGCATCAGCCTCGGCGCGGCGAACATCTTCGGGCCGCGCAACGAAATCCGCCGGCGGCTCCCATCGGATGATCGGAACCCCCGCTTTCATCCGCGCTTCGATCAGCGCCGCGCTCATGAACGTCGAGCTCGCGGCGCGCGCGATACAGAACAGCTCCTCATCGGCGTTGTCGCCGTAGAACTCGATTATCTCAGCGCGCCATCGCGCCTCAGCCTCGGGACTCCATTCGCGGCCAAGCTCCGCGCAGATCTTGCGATAGAGTCCGTCGGCCAGCGCCTCGTCGAAAGTCGTGCGATGGAGTGAAAACGGCCGCCGGCCCGCGCGAATATCGCTGACCAGCTCATTGAATGGATTATCCGCCCCGTTGTGGGTCGAGATGATGCGCACCATCCCGCCCCACATCGTGAACGCGAGCGCCGCCTTCAACAGCCCTGTGAGACTCTCGTGAAAGCCAGCCTCGTCGATCACCGCGCATCCATCTTTGCCGCGCAGGTTCGAGGGCCGCGAGGACAGCGCCACGATTTTGTGGCCTGAGGCGAAACGAATTCGGTACGCCTGGATATCGGCGCGTTCATCCTCAATAGCCACTTCCTCGACCGCGCTCGCGGCGCGATTAAATCGTTTCGCCCATAAACCGGCAGTCTCGATAAACTCGACCGCCATATCCTTGTTGTAGCCGATATACCATCCGTCCATCCCACCCCGCCCGCGAATCGAAGCGGAGAGCGCCCGATCGCAAGCCTCGGTCCAGGTAATACCGATACGCCGCGATTTCTCACTGACCTTGACCTGCGCCCGATCAGCCATCCATCGCCGCTGGTAAGGAAGGAGTATGGAGAGATCGTCTGACATGACTGACTAATGAACCGATTATCCACTCCTCATTTTTCCGACTCGCTCTGATTCCCTCTCCTTATCCTGGGCGAGGGGACCAGACAGATAAGGAGAGGCGAGATCGGGGGAGCGTCGCGCATCACAACCGGATATCCATCAATGCGTTGCGGATCTTCTCGGCGGCGGCTTCGCTCAACCCGTCTTGCTTTGCGGCATCCACCTTCTCGGTCGCCGCTTCGACGCGTTCGGCGACGCGCTTTTTCATGCGCTGCGCCCAGTCCTGGTGCGCGATTGAAGCCTTGGCGATAGTCGCAACCGTGCGCGCCAGCGCCATCGAGTCCGGCGCCGATTTGCGCGCGTGATTGTCCGGGCTCGAGGGCCGCAGCTTTTTCTCATTCAGCGACGTCAGCAGGTTGAACATCTCCGTTTGCACCAGCCGCATCAACGCCTCCTGCATCGAGACATCATCGCCATCGAACTGTTCGCAAATAGCCTTGGCCTGCTCGGTCGCGAGTCGAACCGCCTCGAGCTTGCGATCGAAGCGATGCTTATAGCGGCGAATCGACTCTTCCCGCATCTGGTAGCCATTGCGGCGCAGCCAATTCGCGAGATCCTTGTAACTGTGGAAGTCCGAATCCCTGATCCGTCGATCGAGTTCGGCCTTGAGCTCTTTGGGTATATGCGGGACCCGGAATGACGCCGAAGCTTTCGGCTTGGCGACGGTCGCGTCCTGCTTTGTACCGGATGCGGCCGCGACCGGGAGCGCCCGCGATTTCTTGCGCGGCGCCATCACCAGTACTTGCGCGGACGCGCAATCCCGTTCGGAGCGGGCTGAGTATATTCGACTACATCGACGCCGCGCGCCGTCAGCCGCGCGAACCAGTTGTCCTGTTGATCGGTCTCGAGATCGAGCAGGCCGTGATCGCGCAAATAGGTAAGCTCGCGACGCAGCGCGTTGAGCGAGACCGAGAGTTTGATATCGGCCAGCACCCGCCAGATGATATGTTCGCTGACCGCGATCGGACGGCCCGCGTCGACTACGCGCAGGATTCGCCAGCGGGCTTCTTCGCGCTGCTTCTGTTCGATATCAATCTCCGCCATAGAGCCTTTCCTTCAAGATTCGAATCTCTTCGCGCATCTCCTCGCGCATCGCGTCGAGCTTGGCGTCGAGCGTGCCGCTGAACCGAATCCAGTCTTCGCGGCGCACGTATTCGAGCGGCAGCGAAGCGCGCAGCTCGTAGAGTCCGCGCTCGATCTCGTTCCATCGCGAGGAATCGGTGTTGAGGTTCTGCCGCTGCCGATCGAGCATCCACTTCACCGAGCCGGCGTTGATTCCCGCGATCGTCACCACCACCATCACGAACGTCGCGATCGCATCCCAGCTCAACGTTCACCTCTTTCCCGCTCGCGAGGGTCGGGCTCGGGTTCGGTGGATTTCTTGATCATCACCGCGCCCGCCATCGCCAGCAGCACGATTCCAAGTCCCTTGCCGTAGGCGTCGGCATCTCCGGGATCGAAGCGCTTTTGCTGGTACACCTGCACACACCAGAACAGGATATAGGCAAACGCGCCAAGAACACCGACCACGCGCGCCGCATCGAAAGTGAGATTGTCTTTGCCGGTCAAAATATCATTGAGAAGTTTCATCAACTGACTATTTCAGTGAGTATTGGAGACGCCTGCGCCGCTGCTGTCCCCTCTCCTTATCGCAGGAGAGGGTTTCAGACGGTCTCCCGAATTTAAGGAGACGGGACTGACGAGTTGCGATTCGGGTCGTAGATGGCGCTGTCTGGCGTTGTCACCGATGCCGGCGCGGCGCATCCCGCCAGGATACTGTCGCGTTCGATTACCGCGGCTTTCAGCAACGCGACCGACGCGGCGTAGCCGCGTACGCAATCGGCCGCCGACGACGCGTCGGTCAGCGATGCGATCGGTAGCTGCGGACGCGTTAGCTGCGGAACCTTGCAATAGACAGGAACCTCGACCGGGACGTTTGCCGTGACAACCTCGGCTGGCGGCGGCATTCTCGCCGTGCAGCTCGATGCGACGATCGCGATCGCGAAAATCGCGCCCGCGCGGCACCGCCGCGCGGTGGCCTTCGCCACGCTCACCATTTGCCCAGCTCCGCGCCCTGTTGATTCGCCCACTTGATCGCGGCGTCGCAGCCCTGCCCGAGTTTCGCGTGTGCCAGCGCGTCGGCGGTTTTCGTCGCCTGCGCGGCGTGCGTTTCGGCATTTGCCACGACATTGGCCTCGCGCGTCTGGGCCGCCTCGAGCACCATCGCCTCGTCGTCGCGCAGCTTCTTGACCTCGGCGTTCTGCTGCGCGACCGCCGCGACGCACGCATCGTCGGCGGCCTTGTACTGCTGCGCCTGCGCGGTGATCGCAGCGACCTGGGCCTGGGCCGCGTCGCGCTCGTGAATCAGCACCGAGCGATACACGAGCGCGGCCGCCACCAGGCCCACGAGCGCGAGCGGTTTCCATAGCCCTGCGATGAGCGTGACGAACATCGCGGGTTCCTTACTTTGCCGCGCTCGCGGTCGCCGTCACCGCCGCCGCGTGTTGCGCAACGGCAGCCGCCAGCTTCTCAGTCGCCGCGGCATGAACCTGGATCGCCGAGGCTGTCTGCGCGGTTGTGGCCGGAGCCGCGGCCGGCGCCGCTGGCGCATGCGCGGCGGCGGGAGCAGGAGCCGATGACGACGCGCTCGCTTGTCCCTGCGCGGTGACGATACGCGACTCGATCGAATGCAGCAGCGACTGGGTATCGCTGACCAAAGTGCGGCCGAGCAAGGTGCCGAGCACGAATCCGGCCAGCCCGACGATCGGATAACCGGCCACGGCCATGATTTCGGTGGGATTCATTACTGCGATGCCTCCGTGGCGGCGCGCCTGGCGCCGCCTATTCGTACGCCCGATTTAGCCACCCGGTCAGGAATTGCTGATCATCGGAATCGCGGGCGCCGCGCGTGATTGCCGCGACCGCCCGGTAGTAACCGGCGGCTTCCGAACGCAGCGCGGCCAGCGCTGCGATCTCGGGAGCAGCGGCGGCGGCCGTGGCCGTTTCGGCGCCGATCGAACCGTCTTCGGTCACGCGATGTCCCGCGGCGCGCAACGCGCGCTGCAGGCAGGTAATCGCATGTCCGGGGCCGATATTGACGGCGAGGTCGAAAGTCTTGGCGGCGAGCGCCGCGGGCAGGCGGCCGAAATCGTACTTGCGCCACCAATCGCGAAAGTAAATCGCGACCGCGTCGTCGCGGGTCAGCTGCGCGATATCCAGATCGGGATACTCGCGCGCCGAGATGCCGAACTTGGTGGCGCCGCCGGGATCGGCGGAATTTTGCACGAAACCGCCTTCGTCGGCGAGTACCTGTGCGATCGCCGCTTCAAATTCGGGCGGATATTTCGAGGCGGACGCCCCGTTGATGCTCACGCCGATGCTCCCGCGGTCAGGTCGCGGTCATCGCGGACTCCACACGCGGCTAGCACCGCGCATCCCGAGAGTAGGATACGCGGCGCTGCCGCGTAAGGCTGAATAGTTCAGCCCTGGCGCTGCTGCGCGAGCACCTTGTACACGTAGCGCTCGGTGCAGCCGGTTTCGCGCGCCACCGCCGAGATCGAAAGCCCCTTGCGCCGCGCCTCGATGATGCGCTCGCGGCGATGGGCCCGCTCCGGATCGGCCGGCATCACGATTCGATCGCCACCGAAATGACGCGCGAAGAGCGCGGCCGTCTTGGCGCCCAGAATCCTCACCAGCACGTCCTCGGGACGCGGAGTATGCGGGACGTAGAGGCGTCGTCCGCCGAACTCGGCCACCAGCGAGGCGGCGGCGGCCGCGCCAATCACCGCGGTGATCGAGTCGAGCATGGAGTTCCTGACCCGCGGCGCGTGTATCGCCACGCGATCCAGACGCGGCGGCCGGACGGGCTGAGTCAAATTTGCAAGAGCTGTGTTCATAGGCCATATGCGGCGCGCAGGTTGAGAGGAATCGCGCCAACCCCCTTTTCACGGTCATAGATAACGTTCCATCCGATCACGGCACTCTCTTCGACACAGATGCGGCACAGACCGCCATAGCGGGCGGATTCCGCCATCGGGACTTGCTGGCGGCATTGGAGGCATCGTACGAGCCTCGGCGACAGGGAGACGGGGCGGTGGTGCGCTTTGTGTAGCGACTTCATATCGGCACCAGGTGGGAGCGGGCGTGAAAAAAACCGCTTTGACGCAGGCGGAAGCATGGGCGCCAGCCAGGAAAGGGCGGGAGCCGGCGCCGGTGGGCGGAACTCATCAAGGCGCTAGGGCGGGTAGCGTGGCGCGGCAGGCGGAATCGCGGTCTGGGAATCGGCGGTCTCCGGGCCTGCTGTATGATCAAAAATCATACTCATTGTTCATGTCCATATTGGTCGCGCGATGTCAATACCGCCCGCGCGCCAACCCGCGCCGGCTAGCCACGCCCCGCCGGTCTGCTAAAATCATCGCGCTATGAGGAAGAAGGTACTGATGGTCTGCTCGGGCAACCTCGACCGCTCGCCGACCGCGGCGATGCTGCTGGCCGAGATGTGCGCGCCGATGTGGGTCTCATCGGCGGGCACCGAGCGCTGGGCCAAAAACCAGGTCTCGGCGGAACTGCTCGACGAAGCCGACATCGTGCTCGTAATGGAAGAAGCGCATCACCAGTCGATCCGCACCCGCTTCGGCAACCAGCACGGCGACAAGGTGATCGTGCTGCACGTGCCTGACAATTACGTGTGCTGGGACGCGGAGCTTATCTCGATTCTCAAGCCCAAGCTGCGCGCCGCGCTCGGATTGCCCACCAGGTCGCAGAGTTGACATTCTGTCGATTGCGTCGAACGGCGGCCGATCCTTTTACTCTGCTGGCCAGCCTATCGTTTGGGTTCGGGAGTGACTTGCTGAGTATATGACGGCAGCGCTGCCGGCTGGCTCGGCTTGATATCCGATTTAAGCAACGTCAGCGCCATCGGCGTCAGGTCGAGCTGCGATGGGCCACGATGGCGCGCCACCTTATCGACCAGTTTGTGCAGGGCCTCGCCGTTGCACTGCGAGCATGCGACAACGAACGGAATATGGCTGTCCTGCTCGGAGGGGCTGCCATGCCACGAGTGATAGAGGCTCGAGAAGTAGTAGCGCTGCTCGATCGGATGGTTAAGTCCGGACTTCGCTAGTAACAGAATGTCACCGGCACGGTCGCCGTGCGGCCCCGCGCTCAGCCAGCGCATGCGGCGATTCAGCTGCAACAGGTCCGGGCGCGGATGCTCTTCGAGGTAATCCTCGATTTCGACGAGCTTGTGGCCGTTGAAAATCCGATACGGCTTCGCGTCCTCGGTCGGAGCGCGCGGCTCACGGGCAAAGATCAAATCCAACGTGCCCTTCAACTTGGGACTGCCCGCGCCGGTCTGGTTGGCGCGGTAGAAAGCCCGCGCCGCGGGAAGCACGTCGTGATCATAGCGCGGCGGCTTATTCCAATTGCACTTGTCGCCCGGATTCGGACACGTCGAACGATCGGCCAGATACACGTACGCAATCGCACCCTGGTACGCGAACGCCACCTGGTAGTCCTGCTGATTCGCGGCAGGATTGAGCACGAACGGACGCGGACGGAAGCCGGTCTTCGCCATCAGCGGCGCTGGACCGTCGTCGGATTGCGAATCCAACGCGTGCTGCTCATCATGCATCACAGGCGTGTGGCCGTGATCGGCAATGATCATGATGTAGGTCTGATCGAGCAGGCCGCGCTTTCGATACTCATCGAGGATTGTTCCGACTAGCGGATCGGTCACCTGCTCGAGGTATTCGACCTCCATCGGCAGTGGATCGCGCGCGAGATGCGTGTAGAGATCGATACCGGGGAAATACACCACCTGGAGCCGCGGCACTCCGTGCGTATTGAATGAATCGACGATCTTCGGCACCGAATCGATATCGTACTTCGCGTACATCTCTTTCTTTACGCCATGCTCGCCCAGCGCCTTGCCCGCTACGAAATCGGACATCACCGTGGCGAAATCGGTCGGCGCAATCGTGGTGAAAAGATCGGCACCGCGATACACGGGGTTCAGCGAGACCGCCGATTGCACACCTGCGAGATCGAACAACGTGGGGCACTCGACGGAATGGCCTACGAGGTCTTCGGTTACCATCCGTTCGGAGTCCGAGGTGTCGGTGATCGAGACTGGTGCCGGCGCGACGAACTGCATCTTCTCGCGCACGAACCATTCGTTGCCGGGCACGCCGGTAAACGCGGGCGGCTCGCCGCTGAAGATCGACGACCACGCCGCCATCGTCGTCGACGGTAGAATGCTGATCGCATCAGGCGCAGAGTACGCGTGCTCGTAAACGCCGTCGCCTTCGTCGGCGCCGAGCATGCCGCTCATGTTCGGCGCCCTGCCCGACTTGATCGCGTCCATCAGCTGGTTGTAGCCGGCACCATCGAACGCGAAGATCAGCACGCGTGGCCCCTCGGTTACCGGATGAGGCGTATGCGTCGCCGGTCGCTCTCCGCCGTTCGCCGCCATCCTGGTCGCCGGAGTGCACGATCCGTTAGCAATCACCGCGAGCAAAGCGAGCACCAGCGCGATAGTCGACAGAAAACGATGGACCGCCAGCGTCCGAAGCTGAAATGTGGTCATTGGCCTCAAAATACCAGCCGCCGAGGCAATGCTTTAGACGCATCGCTATAGAAGCTCGCTTGACTTGACCGAGCAAAATGAAACGGCTTGAAAGTTCGCGCGGCAGTCGCCGGTATCGATGCTATAGTGGCGCCACGATTCTTCAGCGCAGCGAGGTGACGACGTGATTACGAAGCATCCGTTCGGACCCACGGGACATCAGAGTTCTCGCGTGATTTTCGGCGCCGCCGCACTGGGCGGCATGAAGCAGGAAAAAGCCGACCCGATGCTGGACGTTCTGCTCGAATACGGCGTCAATCATATCGACACCGCCGCGGCTTACGGCAATTCCGAGCTGCGCATCGGGCCCTGGATGCGCGAGCATCGCAAGCATTTCTTCCTCGCAACGAAAACCGGCGACCGTACGGCCGAGGCGGCGCGCGCGAGCCTGCATCGCTCGCTCGAGCGGCTCAAGGTCGACCAGATCGATCTCATCCAGATGCATAACCTGGTCGAAGAAGCGGAGTGGCAAACCGCGATGGGGCCCGGCGGCGCGCTCGAAGCTCTCGTCGAGGCTCGCGCGCAGGGCCTCGTGCGGTTCATCGGCGTCACCGGGCACGGCACCCAGGTCGCCGCGATGCATCGGCGGAGCCTCGAGCGTTTCGCCTTTGACTCGGTGTTATTTCCGTATAACTTCACGATGCTGGGAATCGATCAGTACGCCGCGGACGTCGAAGCGCTGATCAAGCTTTGCAACGAGCGCGGCGTGGCGACGCAGACGATCAAGTCCGCCGCGCGCCGCCGCTGGCAGAATGGCACCGAGCGCAAGTTCTCGTGGTACGAGCCGCTGCGCGAGCGCGACGCGCTGCGCCGCGCCGTGCACTTCGTGCTGAGCCGGCCGGGACTCTTCCTCAACACCTCGAGCGATACGACGATCCTGCGCGAGATTCTCGACGCCGCGAGCCAGACGCCCGAGGCGCCAGCGCGGTCCGAAATGGAAGCGGACGTTGCACACTTCGCGATGGAACCGCTGTTCGTTCCGGGCCACGATCACATCTGATCGCACGCCGAAGTTGAGCATCAGCACTTGATCGTGCGAGTCTCTGCCTTAATGGCCCGGCGAACCACACCGCCGTTTCGCGCCGAACACGTCGGCAGCCTGCTGCGGCCGCAATCGGTGCTCACCGCGCGCGACGATTTCCACCATGGACGCATTGGCGCATCCGAGTTACGCAAGATCGAAGATGATGCGATTCGCGCCGTCGTCAAGCTGCAGGACGAGGTCGGTCTTCAGTGCGCTACTGACGGCGAGTTCCGCCGCGCCTCGTGGCACATGGATTTTCTCTATCAGCTTGGCGGCGTCACCAAGGCGCGTGACAACCTGACCGTTCGCTTCCACAACGAGAAGGGCGACATCGAATTCACGCCCGCCGCGCTTCACGTCGGCGGTAAGCTGAAATTCGAGCGCTGCATCTTCGGCGACGATTTCCGCTTTCTCAAGTCCGCGACTCGCGTCACGCCGAAGCTCAGCATCCCCTCGCCGAGCATGATTCATTACCGCGGCGGCCGCGCCGCGATCGACGAATCGATTTATCCCGACATCGAGGAGTTCTGGCACGATCTGGCCGCCGCATACGCCGACCAGATCGCCTCGCTCGGCGCGCTCGGCTGCACCTATCTTCAACTCGACGACACGAGCCTCGCCTATCTCAACGATCCGACGCAGCGCGAGTATATTCAGAACCTGGGCGGCGACGGCGCACGGCAGCATCTCACTTACATCAAGACCCTCAACGCCGCGCTCGTGAAGCGGCCGCCAGGGATGACGATTTGCACGCATTCGTGCCGCGGCAATTTCCGCTCGTCGTGGGTTGCGTCCGGCGGCTACGACTACGTCGCCGAAGCGCTCTTCGGTGAGCTCAACGTCGATGCCTTCTTCCTGGAGTACGATGACGCCCGCTCGGGCGGCTTCGCGCCGCTGCGCTTCGTGCCGAAAAACAAGATGGTCGTGCTGGGTCTCGTCAGCACCAAGCGCGGCGCGCTCGAAACCAAGGAGGAACTGAAGCGGCGCGTCGACGAAGCCGCGCGCTACGTCCCGCTCGAGCAACTCTGCCTCAGTCCGCAATGCGGATTCTCGTCCACCGTCGAGGGCAATCGCCTGAGCGTTGACGAAGAGATTGCGAAGCTCCGACTGGTGGTCGAGACAGCGCGTGAAATCTGGGGTTGAGGGGTTTGTGAATAAATGAAAGCGCCGCGCGCGATGTCTGGCACCGGCCCCTTTGGGGGCCTCCAAGATCCCTCGACTTCGCTCGGGATGACCGAATCTAATGCTAACTAATTGTTGCCGGATCAATTGGCTGCCGTCCACTCTGTCATCCTGAGAGGCTGTGAACAAATTGATTCTCTGCGACCTGAGCGAAATCTCCTTGCCTCATGGTGAGCGAAGTGAGCAGCGCGAAAGCACAGTGCGCTCATTTTTTGTGTCATCCTTGAGCGAACCAGGAGCGACAAGATGACTGAAAATTATCGCGCTGAAGTGATCGGCTCGATGCTGCGGCCGCAGTACCTCAAGGACGCCCGCAACAAATGGCAAGCGGACGCGATGGCGACGTGCGACTTCAAGCGCATCGAGGATCGTGCCGTGGACGAAGCGATTGCGCTGCAGGAAAAATGCGGGCTCGAGAGGATCACCGATGGCGAGATGCGCCGCACCCACTTCATCGCACCGCTCACCGACGTAATCACCGGCGTCCAGGAAATTCCCGCCTTCAAACGCGTCTGGCGCAAGCCTCACGAGCAGGGCACGAAGGGCGAGGAGACCGAGATCCAGGTGCAGTACGCCGTCGTCGAAAAGATTCGGCGCACACGCTCACTCACCAACGAGGAGTTCAGCTATGCGCGCGGCCGCGCCAAGGCGCCCCTCAAAGTGACGCTGCCGAGCCCGCTGATGATGACGCTCAGATGGTCGCCCGAGTATTCGCGCGGCGCCTATCCCGATCCATTCGATCTCTTCGCTGATGCGGCCGCGATCGTCCGCCAGGAAGCGCTGGAGCTCGCCGCGCTCGGATGCGAATGCATCCAGATCGATGCACCCGAGCTTGGGATGCTCTGCGATCCGGAGCGGCGCCAGCAGGACTTCGCCGATCGCGGAATGGATCCCAATCGCCTGCTCACTGACGGTATCGACATTGTCAACTCCATGGCAGCGGAGATCCGCGGCGTGACCTTCGAGCTTCACATGTGCCGCGGCAACAACAAGGGTTACTACGTCGGCGAAGGCGGCTACGACTCGATCGCCAGGCAGGTCTTCACGCACACGCCGAATTTCCCGCGCCTGCTGCTGGAATACGACGACTGGCGCTCGGGCTCATTCGAGCCGCTGCGCGACGTTCCCGGCGACAAGTCCGTCGTGCTCGGCCTCATCTCGACCAAGCGCTCCGAGATGGAACCGATCGACGCGATTGTCAAGCGTATCGAGGAGGCTTCGCGATACGTCGCGCTCGATCGCCTCGGCATCTCAACCCAATGCGGCTTCGGCACGGTATGGGAAGGCAACCCCATCACCGAAGGCGTCCAGGAAGGCAAGCTCGCGCTAGTCTCCGAAATCGCGCGCCGCGTCTGGGGCTAAGGCGTGCGCCGCCGAAATCCGTCTCCCGTTAAGTCACGGGAGAGAGATTTTTTGGACAAAGCGGCGGGCCGCGAATGCACGCGACTTGGCGGATGTAGCGGGATGGTACTAAGCTCCCGCCAAGACAAGTGCGATCACTGGAGGCGCTGCGATGTCGACTCAATCACATGCGCAAAAAATCCGGGCCGGACTGAAGCATCCGATTATCGACGCGGACGGGCACTGGCTCGAATACGGACCTTTCATCCTGCGCGAGCTGCACAAGCATGGCGGCCAGCGGGCGGTCGAAGGCTTCACTGCCTTCAACGCGCACGTCGGGCGCGCGCTTACAGCCTCGGTTGACGATCGCAAGCGCAAGCGCCGCGCGCAGGAGGCGTTTTGGGCGATTCCGACCAGGAACACGCTCGATCGCGCGACCGAGATCCTGCCGCACCTGCTCTACGAGCGGCTCGATGAGTTTGGGATCGATTTCACGGTGCTCTACCCAACTTCGGGACTCGGCGTCGCGTTCCATCATGACGACGAAACGCGGCGCGTGACGTGCCGGGCGTTCAACAATTTCGTGGCGGATTTTTTCGGCGAGTTTTCCGATCGGATGACGCCGGCGGCGGTGATCCCGATGCATACGCCGGAGGAAGCGATCGCGGAACTCGAGCACGTCGTGAAAAACCTCGGGCTCAAGGTCGTGATGATGGCAAGCCTGGTGCGCCGCCCGATCCAGGCGATCGCCGAGAAGGATCCTGCGGCAGCCCGCTCGGCGACCTGGCTCGACCTGCTCGGGCTCGACAGCGAATACGACTACGACCCGGTGTGGGCGAAGTGCGTCGAGCTCGGCATCTCACCGACCTTTCATTCCGGCTCACGCGGCCTCGGACTGCGCATCTCGCCGACCAACTTTGTCTTCAATCATATCGGCCACTTCGCTGCGGCGAGCGAGGCCGTGTGCAAAGCGATGTTTCTCGGCGGAGTGACGCGGCGCTTCCCGACGCTGAAGATGGGCTTCCTCGAAGGCGGCGTGGGATGGGCTTGCGGCCTCTACAACGATCTCATCGGACACTGGAAAAAACGCAACCGCGAAGCGCTGGAAGAAGTGAATCCCGCAAATCTCGATCACGCCGCGCTCGCGAAGTTCGTTAAGCAATACGGCGGCAAGTGGAATACCGGCGCCGAGGAAGAGGCGTCGAAAGATCGCGCCGGACAGAGCGAGGCGATCGGCGGAATCCGCGAGCTCGACGACTACGCGGCGTGCAAGATCAAACGCGCCGAGGACATCCGCGATCTGTTCGTGAACAATTTCTACTTCGGATGCGAAGCTGACGATCCCGCGAACTCCTACGCGTTCAATCGCAAGGCCAACCCATACGGCGCCAAGCTCAACGTGCTGTTCGGTTCCGATATCGGTCATTTCGACGTGCAGGATATGAAGGAGGTTGTGCCCGAGGCCTACGAGCTGCTCGAGGACGAGCTAATCACCGCGGACGATTTTCGCGACTTCATGTTTGCCAACCCGGTGCGCTTCTGGGGCGAAGCGAATCCGCGCTTCTTCGAAGGCACCCGCGTCGCGAAAGAGGCCGCCGCACTGATCGCCTCGAAGCAGCGTCACTTGCCGTAGGGATAGAAGGCGAAGAACGCGAGCGACAGTGCGCACAGCGCCCACAGCCCCGGGCGCACTTCGCGCCCGCGGCCCGCGGCGAGCTTGAACATCGGATAGAGCACGAGCCCGGCGGTGATGCCGACGCCGATGTTGTAGGTGAAGCTCATTAGCGCGATCACGGCGAAGGCGGGAATCGATTCGGTGTAATCGTCGAACCGAATCTTCGCGATCGGCGCCAGCATCATCGACCCTACGACGATTAGCGCGGGCGCATAGGCCTCACGCGGTATCGCGCCGACCAGCGGCGCGAGGAACAGCGAGCACAGGAACAGTATCGCCACGACGACTGCCGTGAGGCCGGTTCGGCCGCCCGCCTCCACGCCCGCCGCGGATTCGACGAACACGCCCGAAGTCGTGGTGCCGACGAGCGCGGCGAATACGGTTGCGAGCGCATCGGCGAGCATCGGGCGCTCGATGCCGGGCAGGTTGCCGTTCTGGTCGAGAAAGCCGGCGCGCGACGATACGCCGATGAGCGAGCCCATCGTATCGATCAGCGCCATCACGAAGATCGAGAGCAACACGCCAAAGAATCCGACGCTGAGCGCGCCGCGCACATTGAGCTGGAGCACGATCGGCATCGGATTCGGCGGCATGCTCACCCACTGCGCCGGGGTCGGCGCGACGCCGGTCACGAACGCGAGTGCCGCGGACGCAAGGATTCCGATCAGGATCGCGCCCGGCACGCGGCGCATCATCAAGATCGAAATCAGGAGGAAGCTCACGACCGCGATCTGTATCGGATGCGCGCCCAGATCGCCGAGCTTCACCGGCGCGCCCGGCACGCCGATCGACACGAGACCGGCCTCGTTGAGTCCGATAAACGTGAGGAAGAGCCCGATGCCGGCGGCGAAGCTGTGACTCAGGCCGGGCGGGATCGCCTCGAGCATCCATTGCCGGACGCGCGCGATGGTCAGCAGCGTGAACAGGATGCCGGCGATAAAAACGGCGCCGAGCGCGGTCTGCCACGAATAGCCGAGCACGCGCACGACGGTGAACGCGACGAAGGCGTTCTCGCCCATGTACGGCGCGATCGCGAAGGGGCGATTCGCGTAGAGACCCATTACCAGCGAGCCGAATGCGGCGGTGATGGCGGTCGCGACCATCGAGGGGCCTTCGGGAATCCCGGCCGCGTGCAGGATCGCGGGATTGACCGCGATGATGTACGACATCGTGAAGAACGTCGTGAGGCCTGCGACGATCTCGCGGCGCGCGGTGCTGCCCGCGCGCTCCAGGCCGAACCAGCGGTTTAGTGTGGATCCCACGCCCTCGCTCCGCGAGCGAATCGCTTAGCATGCCGCTTGCGGCGTAATCCAGATGAATGCAGTCCGCGGGCGACTGCGATATAAAGACTTGCCCGGCGGTCGACGACCGATCCATCTTTGACAAGGAGCTGAAACCAGGTGGCAGACGATCCTGTGGAGCGCGCGGACAATAACGCGGCACGAATGAACAAGAACTCAAAGGCGATCGCAGGCACGGGTCCGCGTACCCTCGCGGTCGATATCGGCGGCACCGGCATCAAGGCGATGGCCCTCGACGCCAAGGGCAAGCCGCTCGGCGAGCGCCAGAAAATCGAGACCCCGAAGAATGCGACGCCGAAGAAAGTGGTCGGCGTCATCAAGGATCTCGCGAGCGAAGCCGGAGATTTCGATCGTATATCTGTCGGCTTTCCTGGTGTGATCAAGGACGGCCGCGTCTTCACCGCCGCCAATCTCGGCAAAGGCTGGACGGATTACCCCCTCGAAGCCGAGCTCGCGAAGAAGTTCAAAGTACCCGTGCGCCTCGCCAACGATGCCGACGTGCAGGGCCTCGGATGCATCACCGGCAAAGGCGACGAGCTCGTAATCACCCTCGGCACGGGATTCGGCTCGGTGCTGTTCGTCGATGGGCATCGCATCCATCTCGAGCTCGGGCATCATCCGTTTCACAAGGGCAAGACCTACGAGGATGAGCTGGGGCACAAGGCGCTCAAGAAAAAAGGCGTCAAGAAATGGAACAAGATGCTGCGCGAGGCAATCGATGACCTGGCGCGGGCGTTCAACTACGACCGCCTCTACATCGGCGGCGGAAGCGCGGCCAGGATATCGTTCAAGCTGCCGCCCAACGTGTTCGCGATCAGCAACGAAGACGGCATCCTCGGCGGTATCAAGTTGTGGAACGAAAACGAAAAGCTGAGCCCGCCGCCGCGCCGCGCGGCGAAGTCCAAATCGAAGCCGGCACGCGCGAAAAAACCCGTCGCGAAGGCTGCCGAACAACCTCCGGCTCAGGCGGCGGAGGAAGCGGCGCCGACGTCGATATCCTGACAGTTACCGGCAGCGAGACATTATGTGAAGAGCGCCTACCGCTCGGGAATCGGCAGGTGGTGCAGCCGCAGGAACGATAGCTTGTCCCAGTAACCGCGCTGGAAAGCGATCTTGCCCTCGACGACGTGAAAGAAGCCGCATCCGCGCAGGCCCTCAGGATCGCGCCACTCCAGAATCGCCCACTCGCCGTCGTGGAAGATGTGCTCGACGATGCAGATCATCTTCGTGCGCGCGAAATCGCTCGTGAACATCGCGCGAATCGCCTCGCGGCCTTGGACCGGCGCCTCCGCCACCTGGTGGTTGATTGCATCGGCCGTGTACAGCGCCGCGAGCGCATCAACGTCGGCGCGATTGAAAGCCTCGACCCACGCGGAGACAACATCTTTCGGATTCATGTGATTCGCTCCGAACTTTGAAGCGAACCACACGCGGTGGCGCGAGGAAAGTCTCCTTACTTCGCGCGCAGCGGTTCGGGCGTAAACGCACCGAGCTTGGTGCCCTGGGCGCGGCGCGGGAACGCCATCTTGCGCATCGCCTCGGGCGGCCCGTCGACGAAACCGATCGAATTGAGCCACAGGTCGCCGCCCAGCAGATGTCGCAACGTCGGCGATGCGCGATGCCATACTTCCTCGCGCACCGAGACGAGGTGATTCTCCTGCACGCGAAGAAACGGACGCACGTAATATCCGAACAGCGCGCGGCGGATACTGTCGCGCGACACGTTAGCGCCGGTCTTGTGCCAGGTGTAGCCGTGAAGGATCGCGACTGAGCCGGCAGGTCCGACGATCGGTACCGTGTCGTAATCCTTGCCAGGCTCGGGATTCGTCCTGAGCTTGTGCGATCCGGGAACGTAGCGCGTGCCGCCGTTCTCATCGCTGAATTCGTCGATCATCCACACTGCGTTTGCCGACAGCAGGTACTCAGGATGCGGCGGCGGGACATATCCCGAATCCGAATGCAGCGCCATTTCCTCACCGCCGGGCGCGGTCGTGTTCGATGAAAATCCTGACAGGATGAAATCGCCGCCGAGCAGCTTGTTCATCACCGTCATGACCTCGGAATGTTGCACGATCTCCTCGAAGACCTCGCCCTTGTTGACGAGATTGAAGACGCGCTGATTGACTCCCTCCGACTCGAGGAAGGCGTTGCCTGCGCGGCGCTCGCCGGCATTGAGCTCATCGACACGGTTGCGAATCCGCGCCAGCAGCTCGGGCGGGATGAAATTCTCGATCACATACACGCCATCGCGCTCAACGCGCGCAACGATTTCATCGGTGGTCAGCGGCATTTCGAATCAGCTCCAGTTCGATTGAACGATCGGTTAATTTTGTCCAAGCCGATGCCAAAATTCAAACCGCCCGGCGACCTCTAATCGCATTTGCCGAATGGCGGCCCGCCCGGCTACTGGCGAAGGTCGTCCTTGAGCTCCACCCACGGACATTTCGAGCCCGACATGAAGTGAACTTCGGCGGCGCGGCCGGGATCGGTATCGAGGGTGCCCATCCGGAGGCCCAGCACGTTGGGGCTCGCGTCGTTGAGCTTGTAGATGGGTGAGCCGCAGCAGCTCGCGAAGTACCGATGGAATCCCGGGCTCGATTCCCATGTCGACAGAAGATCCTTGCCGTCCACGACTGCAAACTCGCCGGCCCGCATCCCGGCGGTCGTACCGAAGCTCGAACCGGAGTGCTTGCGGCATCGCCAGCAGTGGCAATACGTAATCGGCCCGAGCAGTTGTCCTCGAATCTCGTATCGAAGGCGCCCACAAGCGCATGAGCCTTTCAGCATACGGGCGAAACTAGCGCGCGCTGGCTTGGTTCGCGAGAGTCAACTGAGGCGCAACAGAATCGGCTTAGTGCGGAACCAGCCCAGGCGCCAGCTTTCTGAACATGCCGCTGCCCACCGCGTCCTCCAGACCCTTCCCGTTTAACCGCGGATCGTTGTCCGCGATACACTGCGCCGATACCGCCGCATCCATCGCCACACTCGTGTCCTGCTTGTTGCCCTGGTCGACGTCGCTGTTGGGCGCAAGCTCGGCCTCGTCCTGTGCGGCGTTGATCGCGTCGCGGCGCTCCGCATCACAGTCGGGTTCGGAATCGAAGTGACGCGCCCTCTTCCACTCCGCGAGCGGCGCCGATTGATCGACACCTTGATTGGTCATCGGGGCAGTCATCAGGAACCATCCCGCGATTGAAATTGCTGCGACATGACGAACGCTCATCCGAGATCTCCCCCGCGCGGCTGCGCTTGCGACGCTCGCCAGAATAGACGTTCGCGTGCGATATTCGATTCCTATAAATATTTGACGCAAGCAGATGGAGGGGTGGCCGAGTGGTTGAAGGCACCGGTCTTGAAAACCGGCGGCGGCGTGAGTCGCCCGTGGGTTCGAATCCCACCCCCTCCGCCAGCTATGCAGCGCGGTCAGGCCGTCGTGCCGAGCGGCTACGCGCGCTCGATGCGCTCGCGCTCGCGCGGACTGTTCATCGCTTCCCATAAGTCAGTACGGCGCTGGACGTTCAGCCAGAAGTCGGGAGTATTGCCAAACACGCGCGCCCGGATCAAAGAGGTCGCCGCCGTCACCATGCGACGGTTGTTGCACAACTCGTCAACGTGTTTGCGCTGTACACCCATCGCGTCAGCTAGTGCGGCCTGCGTCAAACCCATCGGCCCCATGAACTCTTCAAGTAGAATTTCGCCGACAGTGGCCGCCGGTTTGCGCTTCGTCATCAACATGGTTCGCCTCATCGATCTTATCGAGATAGATGCCTCAATGTCGACGAAGAGCAGACGCAATCCTTGCCATCTACTTCTGCGCAGCCGCTACAAATTGAATGGATTGTTGTCAGAACTTCGGACTTTCAACCAGCGCAGAAGCTCTCGTCTTCCGCGCCGGTTGACTTTGTTGATCCAGTGATTTGCGAATCGCGATTCGCATTGGCTCGATTAGCGATGCTCATGCCATTCGTGATGATGCCAGCCCCATCCGCCGCCGCCGTAGCCGACGAAGCAGCCGGTTGCGGAAAACATTGCCACTGAAAGCAGAATGGCTTGCGCGATAGCCAATAGTTTACGTTTGTTCATCTTTCTCACCTCGTTTCGACAACTCAGATAGAGTGCATCGACCATGCCGATTGTTCTCCGCCTAATTTTGCGAGGACTTTCCGGCGCTTTGCGTACCGTGTAGTTTTTCCAAGAGGCTGCGTTCCCGACCAAATTGGGAGTTCAATCCGAAAACGTAGATATGCTTGAATAAGTCCGCGACTCGGCTTTCGTGCCTTTAGGAATCGTGCGAAACTCCTGCTCCGCGTGTGTGGAATTGCTGGAGTGATGATGCGCGACGGGCGCCGGGCCGAGGCCGCGGTGCTCGATCGCTTGCAGGCTGCGCTTGCGCATCGCGGGCCTGACGGTCACGGGCGTCATCTCGAAGGTCCCGTCGGCCTGCTCAATACACGCCTTGCGATCATCGATTTGCAGACCGGCGATCAGCCGTTTTACGATCCGCAGGGCGCGGTGCTCGTCGCGAACGGCGAGATCTACAACGACCCTGAACTCCGCAAGCGATTTCCCGATGCGCCATTCAATACCGGCTCCGACTGCGAGTCGCCGCTGCATCTGTATCGGCGCAAAGGACTTGACTTTGTCGACGACCTGCGCGGCATGTACGCCATCGCGATTTACGATCCCGCCACCTCGAAGCTGATACTCACTCGCGATCCGTTCGGCATCAAACCCCTTTACTATGTGGAAACGTCAGAATGCTTCGCGTTCGCATCTGAGGCGCAGGCACTGATCGCGGCCGGACTTGCCGATCGTCAAATCCGTCCGCAGCCGCGCGCTGAACTGTTCCAGCTCAAGTTCAGCACCGGTCCCAATACGATCTTTTCGCAGATCCACCGGATGCTGCCGGGCGAGACACTCGTTGTTAGCAACGGACAGACTATCGAGCGGCGCCGGCGTCGCGCGTTGCCCGAGGGCGGGCCGCTCGAAGTTACCTATGACCAGGCATTTCAGAAACTCGACGAAATCCTGCGCGACAGTGCCGCGCATCATCTGCGCTCGGACGTTCCCTACGGGCTCTTTTTGTCCGGCGGAATCGATTCCTCGACCGTGCTCGCGCTGATGGCGCAGCTCTCGCCTAAGCCCGTCGTTGCGCTGACCGTCGGCTTTCCGGGCAGCCGCGCCGCTGACGAGCGCGCCGCGGCGGAACGAATCGCGCGATCAGTCGGCGCCGACCATCACATGATCGAGATGACCGAGAACGATTTCTGGAATTATGCGCCGCGCGTCGCCGCGGCGCATGACGATCCGACGACCGATCCCGCGACGCTGCCGACCTTCCTGCTCGCGAAGGCCGTAAAAAGCCTCGTCACTGTTGTGCTCACCGGAGAAGGTGGTGACGAGATGTTTTGTGGATACAGTCGCTATCGGCGCGCGAGCTGGTTCGGCGGCGCTTTCAGCCGTCATGCGCGCACGCGCGGCGAATGCGACGGACTCGCTGACGATGCGATGAGCGGATGGCGCGATGGCCTTGCCCGCGCCGAGCGCGAGGAGGCCTTGCCCGGCCGTACGTTCATCCAGCGCCTGCAGGCGGCAGATTGTGCCGAATGGCTGCCCAACGATCTGCTCACCAAGATCGATCGTTGCATGATGGCGCATGGCGTCGAAGGCCGCACGCCATTTCTCGATCCGGTGGTATCGCAATTCGCGTTTCTCTTGCCGGACCAGTTAAAGGCGACGACGCGAATGAGCAAGCGTCTCCTGCGCGATTGGGTGGCGAAGAACATCCCGGCGGCAGAGCCCTACGCGAAGAAGAAAGGATTCAATCCGCCGATCGGCGAATGGATCGCGGCGAAGAAGACGCTGGTCACGAGGATGGTCGCTGAGCAGCCGGGCATCGCCGAAATGTTCTCGCACCAAGAAGTGCAGCGCGCGTTCGCGGATCCTGCAAATCGTGCGCAACCGGCGTGGAGCATGATCTTCTACGCGCTATGGCACAGCCATCATGTGCTGAGCGTTCCCGCCGAGGGAACGATCGAAGATGTCCTCGCGGGTGCTCGCGGCCTGGGCTAGGAAGCGTCCGTCGCGACGCCGTAAACCTGGACTCGCTGCACTCGTCCTTTGACGTGGATTCCGCCGAGGGAATTCCACCTGAACTGTGATTGCGCCGCCGCGCGAGTCTCCTCGCTCACCAGGATCTCGGCGTCGAATTCCTTGGTCGCAGTCTGCAATCGCGACGCGAGATTCACCGTGTCGCCGATCGCTGTAAACTCCATGTGAGCTTCGGTGCCGATATTCCCAACGACCGCGTTGCCCGAGTTGACGCCGATGCCCATCGCGAAGCCGCTGCGGCCCTCGCCTTGCCATTTCGCGCATAGCTGATGCAGCGCGCGTTGCATTTCGATCGCGCTCGCGACCGCGTGCGTTTCGTGGCCCGGGTCTTCGACGATCGCGCCAAATGTCGCCATCATGCCATCGCCGGTGAATTTGTCGATGTAGCCGCCGTTTTTCTGCACCACGGGCACCATCCGCGCGAAGAACTCGCTCAGCACTTCGACGACTTCCTCGGGCCGCCGCGCTTCCGACATCGAGGTGAAATTGCGGATATCGGCGAACAAAACGCTGATGCGCCGCCGCACACCCTTCAGTTCCGGCACCTTGCCGTCGCGCAGTATCTGGTCGAGCACCTCACGCGACAGGTATCCCGAAAACGCCTGCTCGATCATCTTGCGTTCGCGTAAGCCGCGAGTCATCAGATTGATCGCGCTCGCCATCTCCTTGAATTCCACCGTGCCCCGAACCTCCGCCGCTGCCTCGAGGTTCCCCTTGCCTATCGCATCCACCGTCCCGCGCAGGCTGTAGAGCGGGACCGTTACACCGCGAGACAGCATGATTGCCGTGACGATCGCGATCACGACGGTGACCGCGAACGGCGGTGCCAGGTACTTCCAGACGTTGCCGAGCATCGTGTCAGGAGCCCATCCGAGCTTCACCCCCAACTCGGCTATCAGCTTGCCGGAGCGATCGTAAATCGGGGCGAGACCCACATCGTAGCGGAACTGAAAATTATCCAATTGATTATCGAGCCGGTGCAGGTTTTCGAGATTCGCCGCCTGCTGGCCATTGGCGACGAAGGGATCGCCGGCGTGATGTGCGAGGCCGGACTCCTCGCCGGTATCGACGCCATAGACGACCTGCTGCGGATTGTCGCGCGACGGTATCAGGATGAAAATGTGATCGACGTTCACATCCTGTCGGCGATTCGCGTCGCGAATCGCCTTCAACTGGTCTTCGATTTGGGTGTACTGCGGCTTGGCCGCGGTGCCGGCGGATGCGATTTGCGCAATGCTGTCAGCATGGAGCATCAGCGCGCCGGTCGCAGCGATCGAGTGAACCTTGCGATGCACCTCGCGCTGCAGCAGGCGGTTGCAGATGAGATAACTAGCAGCCGCGAAGAGGCTGGTGCTGACGACCACCAACGTCAGCAGCACGATGAACAGTTGTCCGCGATAGGTCATTGCGCGCCGCACCTTTGTCCCGATTCAAATCGAAGGCAGAGACTAGCTCATGCATCGGCGCTGCGTCAGGCGGACGCGCGAGGATTGCCGATGCGCCGTCACTCGTCATAGTGTTCGATTCACAAGGAGCCGACGCGACAGTTATGGCTAATCGCACAATTTCAGTGAAAACGAACGTTGGTCAGGTTCAGGGCGAATGCGATCCGCGCTTCGACGGCGTGCTCGACGTTTTCGTCGAGAATTTTCAAAAGCGCGACGAGCTCGGCGCGAGCGTATGCATCACGGCCGAGGGCCGCACCGTTGTCGATCTTTGGGGCGGCAAGGTCGCGGAGGACGGCCCGGAATGGTCGCGCGACACCGTCTCGATCGTGTTCTCCGCGACCAAGGGCGCATCGGCGATTTGCGCGCATATGCTGGCCGATCGCGGCAAGCTCGAGCTCGACGCTCCGGTTACGCGCTACTGGCCCGAGTTTGGCCAGGCAGGCAAGGAATCGGCCCTCGTCGCGATGATGCTCGATCACTCGGTCGGCCTGCCGCATCTGCGCACGCAGGTGCGGAACGGCGGATTTTACGACTACGAGTACATGATCGGGATGCTCGAGCGCGAAGCGCCCTTCTGGGTTCCCGGCACGCGCAACGGCTACCACGGCATCACGTCGGCGTGGACTGTAGGCGAGATGGTGCATCGCGCGTCTGGCAAGCGCCTCGGCGAATTCTTCCGCGACGAAGTTGCGGGCCCGCTCGGCATCGATTTCTGGATCGGCCTGCCGGAGCAATATGAATCGCGCGTCGCGCCAATGATCTACGCACCGATCACCGACGAAGTGCGTAACAGCCGGATCTCGAAAGCCGCCGTTGCCGATCGCGATTCGCCGCCCTTCTACTTCCTGTTCAACATGGGCGGTTTCAACGTGAACACGCGTGAGGCGCGCGCCGCCGAGATCGGCTCCGCCAATGGAATTTCCAACGGGCGCGGTCTTGCGGGCCTCTATGCTCCACTCGCCAACGGCGGCTCGCTCGGCGGCGTGAAGCTCGTCGGTGCTGACACGCTGACGCGGATGGCGCTCTGTTCGGTCGCAACGCACGACGATGCGACGCTCAAAATCCCGTCGCGATTTTCTCTCGGCTTCATGAAAGCGATGGACAATCGACGCCTCGACAACGCGAAGAACTGCTCACTCATCATCTCGGAGCCGGCCTTCGGCCACGTCGGCGCGGGCGGTTCGATTGGCTTCGCCGATCCGAGTTGCCACATGAGTTTCGGCTACTCGATGAACCGCATGGGCATCGGCATCCTGATGAACGATCGCGGACAGTCGCTGATCGACGCCGCTTATCGCGCGCTCGGATACAAGAGCAACGCCGGCGGAGTCTGGGCCTGAACTGAGCCGGAGCACGACGATGAGTGCGCGCGCCAAATCGAAATCCGCCGAGATCAGGTCGCGGCTGACTCATCCGGTGATCGACTCCGACGGCCACACCATCGAATCGATGGCCGTGTTCCTCGATTACCTCGCCGATGTCGCAGGCACCCGAGTCGTCGAGCGCTTTCCGCTCGCGCTCGAAGATACGTTCGGCGATCCGCGCTGGATGAAATCGAGCCAGGCCGAACGGCGTGATTTGCGCAAGCTGAAACCGACATGGTGGGCGAATCCCGCGCGCAACACGCTCGATCTCGCGACGGCCACGATGCCGAAGCTGATGCACGAGCGCCTCGACGAGATGGGCCTCGACGTATCCGTCGTCTACCCGACGATCGCGCTCGTCACGCTCGAGATCGCCGACGAGGAGATTCGCCGCGCCAGCGCTCGAGCGCTCAACCGGATGAAGGCGGATCTGTTCGGCGAGTTTTCCGATCGCCTCATCGCGGCGGCGACGATTCCGATGCATACCCCTGCCGAGGCGATTGCGGAGCTCGATTATGCGGTCAGAGAGGCGCGACTCAAAGCGGCGATGGTCGCGAGTTACGTGCGGCGTTCGATTCCCAAGGTCGCGCGCGAATTTCCCGGCGCCGCGAAATACACCTACTGGATGGACACCTTCGGCCTCGACAGCGAGCACGACTACGATCCGTTCTGGGCCAAGTGCGTTGAGCTGGGAATCTCGCCGACGTTCCATTCCGTCGGCTACGGATGGGGCGCACGCACCTCGATTTCGAACTACGTGCACAACCATATCGGCAACTTCGCCGCGAGCGCCGACGCGATCTGCAAAGGCCTCCTGCTCGGCGGCATTCCGACGCGATTTCCAAAATTGAAGTTCGGCTTTCTCGAGGGCGGCGTCGCGTGGGCGCGCACCCTCTTCTGCGAGCTGATCGGGCACTGGAAGAAGCGCAACGGCGAGGCAATCAAGCACTACGATCCGCAATCGACCGACCGAAAGCTGTTCAACGAGTTGCTCGCGCGCTATGGCACCGGCACGTTGCACGGCGATGCTGATCGTATTCTCGGACGCGCCAACTATGGCGGCTTCGCGGCGGGCGACCCGGCGCAGATCGATGAATGGCGCCAGAGCGGCGTGCGCTCACCGGAAGACATCCGCGATATTTTCCAGAGGCAGTTTTACTTCGGATGCGAGGGCGACGATCCGCTCACGATGATGGCCTACCGTCCGATGGGCACACCCTTCGATCTGCACCTCAATGCGTTTTACGGCTCCGACATCGGACACTGGGACGTGCCCGACATGAGCGAGTGCCTCGAAGAAACGACGGAGCTCGTTGACCATGGGTTGATGAGCCCGGGCGAGCTGCGCCAGTTCGTCTACGCGACGCCGCTCGAATTCTGGACCGCGAACAATCCGAATTTCTTCAAGGGCACGCGAATCGAATCCGCGATCGCGCGCGCCTAGCTATTCAGCGTCGGCAACGCGGCGCATCGCGCGCAGGGAACCCGGGACACGCGCCGAATGCTCGGGCGTGACCATCAGTTTGCGCGTCTGCTCGTTGTAGAGCTGCGCGTACACTCCGCCCGTGTGGAGCAGTTCTCCGTGCGGCGCGACCTCAACAATGCGGCCGCGATCGAGCACGACGATAACGTCGGATTCCACCGCGCTCGCCAGGCGATGCGCTATCAGAAACGACGTGCGACCCTTCATCAGGCGCCGCACTGCGTCGTGAATGAGGTTCTCCACCTCGGAATCGAGTCCCGAGGTCGCCTCGTCCAGAATCAATATGGGCGGGTTCTTGAGGAACACGCGCGCGAGCGCGAGGCGCTGGCGCTGCCCCGTCGAAGGACGCAGACCGCCTTCGCCGATCATCGTTCCAAGCTGCTCCGGCAGCGATTCGACAAACTCGCGGATGTTGGCTTGCTCGAGCGCGTGCCACACGTCGTCGTCGGGCGCGTCCGGGCGCCCGTACTGGACGTTCTCGCGAATCGAGGCGCTGAACAGCACGGCATCCTGCGGTACGATTCCGATCGAATCGCGCAGCGACTTGAGCGTGACCGTTGAGATATCGGTGCCGTCGATTCGGATCGATCCCGAGTCGGGCTCATAGAAGCGCGGGATCAGGCTGGCGAGCGTGGTCTTGCCCGCGCCCGAGCGGCCGACGAGCGCGACCGTGGTTCCCGCGGGAACGTGAAGATTTACGTCGTGCAGGATTCGCCGCCGCGCGCCGCCGTCAAGCGGCTGGTAACCGAATGACAGGTTGTCGATCTCGACTTCGCCGCGAGTCGCGCGCAGCTCCGTCGCTCCCGGCTGGTCGCGCACTTCGGGCGTCTCGTCGAAGAAGGTGAAGATCCTTTCGATCGCGGCGAGCGAGCTCGCCACGATACTCGACAACTCCGAGAAGCGTTGCAGCGGCAGGTAGAGCGCCGACAGGTACGCGTAGAAGGCGACCATCGTGCCGAGCGCCATCTTGCCGTGCAGGATGAAGACCGAGCCCGCCCAGATCACCACGAGCGGCGCGGCGCGCGTGATGAACTCGGTGAACATCTGATGCTCGGAAGTGAGCTTCACGTTTTCGATGGTCAGGTCGTAGAGCTCCGTCGTGCGGGTGAAGAACCGCTGCGCTTCCTGCTCCTCGCGGGCGAATGACTTGACGGTCGCGACGCCGGCCACCCGCTCCTGGAGCTCGCCGGAAAACTCCTCGACGACTTCCTGCAGTTCGTGGCTCGCCTTCTTGATGCGCGGCGAAAGGATGCGGATGACGATCACGTAAAACGGCACGACGATCATCGAGATCCACGCCAGCCGCGCGTCGAGCACGAACAGGATCCAAACCACGAGCGTGAGCGGCACGCTGTCGATCCAGATATTCGTCATGGCAGAGCCGACGAAGTTCTGCGCGAGCATGATATCGGCGGTGAAGCGTGACACGATTCCGCCCGACGTCGTGCGATCGAAAAAGGAGTGCGACAAGCGCTGCATATGCCGGAACAGCGCGTAGCGCAGATCAAAGATGAGGCGATGCCCCGCCATGCTCGCCCAGTAGTTGCGATAGTAAGTCGCGAACGCCTGGACGATGAAGAGAGCGAAAAGCGCGGCGGTGAGAGCCTCGAGCCTGCCGGGAGCGCCGGCGCTCAGATGAAGCAAGCTCGCCAGCGACGCGCACCATCGGTCGATCAGACGGTTGACCGGCTCCATTCGCGGTTGCGGTACGAGCAGAACGTCGAAGACGTACTTAAAGGCGAGCGGAAACGCGAGCGGCAGCGTGAACTTGAGCACGCCCATGACCGACCCGCCCGCGACCAGCCAAAGATGCGGCCGCACGTAGCCAAGGAAACGGAACAGCGGCGTGTGCGGGAGATGGCGCGCCAAGAGGCCGCGCCGCCGTTGGTCAGGCTCGTCGACCGCGGACGTGGTCGAATCGGAAGACTCCGGCGTCTCCGGGCGACCGGCTTCTGAAGCAGACCTCGATTGTGGCATGCGGCGGATTTTAACAGCCGCTGAAAGGCCAAAAAAGACCCTCGTGCGAAATCAGAGAGCGCCGATGATCGCGCTCGGCATCCCGTCCCAGGCGCGGCGCTCCTGGTCCATCGGCGCATCGGCGCTGCCGCTCTTCGCGTCAAACATCATCGTTGCGCGCCGCGCTTCGGTGTACGTCGGCCACGCGCCGACGCTCTCGCAACTCGGATTTCCCGTACGCGCGAATGCGAGCCACGCATCCTGCATCGCGGTCGCGAGCCGATCGGCATCCGGACCGCTGCCGGCGAAGGATTTCATGCCGGGCACATTATTGGTGCCGAAAACGAATCCCAGCTCCAGCGCGTGGCACGATCCAAGCCGTCCGCGCAGCGCCGGCGACTTCCACGTGAACAGGTAGCTGTAAACATTTTGTTCACGGCGCGACTTGATCTCGGCGAGCCGGATTCCGGGGATGCGAAACACGCGGTCACTCTCGATCGCGGAGAACAGCTCGGCTGGAGTCGTCGGTTCGCCGCGTCCGGAGCGCGCTTGTTCGTAGGCCGCGATTAGCGCGTCGGCCGCTTCAGGAGCCAGCCGGCGGCCGATCCGCGCGCCCAGGCCCTTACGATCGAGATCAGCGATGCGCGCGTCCATCGAGGCGAACAGCTTCCATTCCTCGGCCGTCGACCCGACCATGATCGAGACACCGGCCGTCGCGCCCTCGGCAACGAGATCGATCGCGGCTTTCGGCAGCGCCGCTCCGTCAACCACCGGTTGATACGCCATCCCGAGTTCAGGGCTGGGCATGCCGTTCGGCAGCAGCGTGCCCTTGAGGAGAGCCTCGGGGGTGAGCCCGTGCAGCTGCTCGGGATGCGCGGGCGATACTCCGAGCGTCTTCAGCACGTGCTCGGCGACATGATTGGCGCGCTGCGCCGAGGTCGCCGTATTGCACGAGCCGCTTTGCGGAATCGCTTTGTGGAACAATCCGCGTGCCGCGGGCGCGGCGAGCAGAGTGCCGACGCTCATGCCACCGGCCGATTCGCCGAAGATCGTCACGTTGTCGGAATCGCCGCCGAACTCGGCGATATTGTCGCGAACCCATTCGAGCGCCGCAATTTGATCGAGGATGCCCTCGTTGCCCGTCGAAGGGATCCTGCCATTGGTGATGTCCGATAGGCGCAGGAAGCCCAGCGGTCCCAGGCGATAATTGATCGTTACGACCACGGCGTTGCCGCGCTTGGCGAGCGTCGCGCCGTCGTAGATCTCTTGCGAGCCGGAGCCGATGGTGAAGCCGCCGCCGTGAATCCAGAGCATCACGGGGCGCGGCGCGCCGCTCGTGCCGGGCGTCCAGATATTGAGGTAGAGGCAATCCTCGGACATCTCACCGTTCACGGTCATCGCGGTGAGGGCACCGATCTGGGCCCGGTTCTGATGGCCCACCGGAGCGAAGCTGCGCGCATCGCGCGTGCCGCTCCACGCCGCCGCCGGTGTCGGCGGCATCCAACGCAGCGCTCCCGCCGGCGGAGCCGCATACGGAATGCCCTTGAACACCAGGAGACCGTCCTGATCGATTCCTTCTGTTCTGCCGGCGCGCGTGGTCACCGTGTTGCTCATTTGCTTTCTCTCCAAACAAGTCTTACTCGATACTCGCAAAATGACGCGCGAGATAACAAGCCGCGCGAGGCGGCCGGGTGCGAAGTTGCAAAACGCACTTTATACCTAAGCGTCGAGTTGAAGCTGACGCAGCATTTTGTCATGTCCTTATTTCGGGATTAGGATCGTAGATGAAGAAACGCATTGATGGGCGAACCGCCAAAGGCCTGCGCCTCAGAGAGCAGGCTCACGAAAGTATCCTGAACGCATATATAGACCTCATCCGCGGCGGAGTTCCTGCGCCGACCGCGCGCGAAACTGCTGAACGGGCGGGAATGTCGCTGCGCGCAATCTTTAACTATTTTTCCGATCTGCGCGCGCTCAGGCTCGCGGCATTCAATCGGATGCAGGCGCAGAGCAGTGAATTCTTTGCCGATGAGATACCTGATCGCGCGTCTGCCGCCGAAAGGCTCGAGCGATTCATCGATACTCACATGCGGCGGCTCGAATTCGTCACGCCCTTTCACCGGACTGCGGCAATGGTCGAGAACGTCGAGCCCGATGTAGCACAGGCTATGAAAAAGGCGCGCGATGCGGCGGGTCAGCAACTCGCTAAAGCACTCGGCTCTACGTTGAAGTCCTTCTCTCCCAGCGAAAAACGCGAGCTGCTCATGAAACTGCATGTCGTCTGTTCATGGGCGTGCTGGGAGATGCTGCGAGGCCACTATCAACTGCCTCCCAAGCGAGCGCGCGCGATCGTCACCGATGTGGCGATGGCAGTCATGGCCGCCGCCGAGCGCAAAGCGCAGACGCGCTAAATCCGCTTCAGCCTTTGCGCCACATTTTAGTTGCATTATTAATGCAGGCTTTTGCACCTATAGTTAATTATATCTTGAGGGCGCTAGAGCTGCGCCGGCGGAGCATGCGATGGAATATATAAGGGCGCGCGTCTTCAGTTCGTGACGCATATCGCTCGAGCATCGAGGCTCAGGAATTTATGATTGGAAAGCGCAGCACGAATTCGGCGCCCGCTTGAGCACGATTGCGTGCGCTGATGCCCCCGCCGAGACGAGTCATCACATCCTTCGCCATCGAGAGGCCGAGTCCGCTGCCGCTCGGCTTGGTAGTGAAAAACGGCTTGAAGATCGACTCGACATGTTCCGTCGGAATTCCTTCGCCCTCATCGGCGATGACAATTTCGACTGCCTCGCTGACGGTGCTGCTGACCGTTATCGTTCCGCCTTCCGGCATCGCATCGCGCGCGTTTAGCAACAGGTTGGCAAATACGTGCTTCAGCTCTGTAGCCAGTCCCGAAATTGGCGGGAGCGCATCCGGCAACAGGCATTCGATTCGAATTCGACCGCCTAGCACGGTCGGCACCCTGATGACTACATCGACCATGTCGATCGATTCGCGGACCAGCACGCTGAGATCGATCGAGCGAGGCTCGCCCTGCTGGCCTTCGCGGACGAAATTTTGCACCCCACGCACGCGGTCGGCGGCCGCGTTGATCGATCTGATCGCCGCATCAACGTCTTTGACCAGATCGGGATCGGCCTTGGCGCGAAGAATGTCGAGCCTGAGCCGGGCTGCGTTGAGATTGTTACCGAGGTCGTGCGCGAGCCCGGAGGCGAGCTCGCCGAGCGCGCGCAGCCGTTCATTCGAGTAGCGCTGCTCCTGGACCTTCTGCAATTCGAAGAGTCCGCTGATTTCGCTAGTGAGATCGATCGCGATGGCGCCGAGATGTCGCTCGCCGTCGATGTCGACTGGAAAGCGGAGCACGAAGGCGAACTCGCGACCGCCGCGACGCATCACCAGGTCCGTCGTCTGGATCGGCTGGCCGCTCGTGAGTACCGCGAGGTCGTTCCTTCTGAACGCGCGCGCGAGTTCCGGGAAAAGCTCTTCGTCGCTCGATCCAATCCATTGCTCGCGGGGTATGTCGAAATCGGCCACCAGACGATCGTTCACATAGACGTAGATTCCATCGGCGTTCTTAACCCAGATGCGCGCGGGAACGCTGGGCGTGAAGGGCGACAACAAAGCAACTATGCGAGCTGGATCGGAGGGCATTCGATGCCTACACCAGTCGAGTTGGCCGGACGGAAAATCATTTTCGGGCACGCGTCATTTTATGTACAGCGAAGGTTTCAGCTCAGCTGTATCGCAAAACCTGGTCGATGCGCTCGAGGTTGATGGGCTTTGCGAGTACGTCTACAACCAATTTGCGGCGCGGATCGCCTTGCGGGACTTCATTAGCCCATCCGCTCAGCATGAACAACCGGGCTGGAATTTTCAGGTCGGAAATCTTCTCGGCAACCTCCCAGCCGTTCATATCAGGCATCCCGATATCGCAGATGATCGCATCGAACTGGACACCCGAGCGCAGCAACTCCAGCGCATCCTGGCCGCCCGACGCGATCGACACCGCGTAGCCACGATACTCGAGCGCGTCTTTCATGCTGTCGAGATTGTCATGATCGTCATCGATGACAAGGACGCGCATTGCGCCAACCGGCGGCTCACGCGTAAAAATGGCGCGCTCGCTCGGATAATCACGAGCGACAGGAAAGATCAACATAAATACGGCGCCGCCGCCGATCCGGTTACTAGCGCCGATACTGCCGCCAGTTCGCGCCATCACGCTGGCGGCAAATGAAAGTCCAAGCCCGCTTCTTGGCTTGGGCTTGGTGGTGAAAAACGGCTCAAATATTTTATCCAGACTGTCGGTCGGAATTCCCGTCCCGCGATCGGCGATCGCGACCTCGATTTGCCCCTGATTGATCTCCGCACTCACTTCGACCATGCCGCCGTCGGGCATCGAGTCGTGCGCATTGGTGAACAGATTCGTAAAAATCTGCTCGACATCGGAGCCGAGCCCGAGGACCGGCGGCAAATCCGCATGCACCTGCGACAAATCGATAGTGACCCCTCGTTGAGTAAAGGTCGAACGGGCAGCCTCGGCTGCCTCCTGGATGACGCGGTTCAAACCGAGCGGCTGAAGCTGCGGCTCGCGGTGCGACCTGACGAATGTCTGCAGACGCGCTACGCTGGCCGCGGCGCGCGCCAGCAGTTCGCTCAGCTTGTCGATTTGAGGCCGCGAGGGCGCATTCGCATTTTCCCTGATCGTCCACAGCCGCAGGGAAATGGCGTTGAGCGTATTATTGAGATCATGGGCGAGGGCGGACGAAAGCTGCGCGATGGACCCGAGCCTTTCCTGCCGGATCAGCTCCTCGCGCATCCGCTTCAGCTCGTCTTCGGCCTCGATCCGCGAGGTAATGTCGAACGACACGCAGCCGATCAAGGTTTGTCCGTCGATCCGGATCGGAAATTTGCTAACCAGGAAGTGGCGGGTTGAGCCCGAGCTCGTGAGGCTTTCGGTCTGGACCAAGGGGGCGTTAGTCGCCAGCACGATCTGGTTGCCCTGGAGCATGACGCGAGCAGTTTCGGGCTCGAAGAGCTCCTCGGGGCTTTTGCCTACGAATCCGCCGGCCGGCAAACGCAGTTCGCGTTGAAAGTGCCGATTGGCAAACTGGAAGCGGCCATTTGAGTCCGCGATCCAGTGAAAGCCTGGAAAATTTTCTGAGAAGGCACGGAAGCGCTCTTCGTTCTCGCGCAGTTCCTGCTCGGCGCGCTTCTGCTCGCTGATATCCTGCGTGATTTTAATGAAGCCGCGCAGGACGTGATTTTCATCGTAGTTCGCGCTGAGAACCACCCGCGCCCAGAAGCGGGTGCCATCTTTGCGCATCCGCAAACCCGTGTCTTCGACGCGCCCCTCGGTCTTGGCGCGGCGCATCACCTCCGCGGGCCATCCGCGCGCGATATCCTCCGGGGTGTAGAAAATCGACCAGGGTTTGCCGATGACTTCATCAGCGGTGTAACCCTTTATTCGCTCTGCCCCGATGTTCCAGCTCGTGACCAGACCGGCCGAGTCGAGGGTAAAGATGGCATAATCGCGGACGTTCTCGACGAACAGACCGAGCAAGGCGCGCGCGGAATCGGGCGCCCCGCCAGCGGGCCCCCCTGCCGGCGGGGAGTCAGAACGCTCGGGTTTCATTCTCCAAGGTCCGCCTTAAGCCGATCGGTGGTGAAACCTGCGCTGCGAAGGTGCATCTGCCTGATTAACATGCTCTCGTCCGAGCCTAATAGTCCCACATAGCCAACACAAGTTTGGTCGGCGGAGAACTGCCGCAGGGGCAGGCAAAGTTCGCGTTTATTTCAGACGAAGCTGCGGACTTCGGGCCGGCGCATCTTCCACAGAAAACCGTCCATGTGGAAATGCACCAGCGATTCGAATACCGCGTAATAGAAATACCACCGAGCGCCGCTCAGACCGAGGAATGAAACAGGATCTGCATCGACGAAAAACTTGTAGCCCCACAGCACCTGGAAGAATCCAATCGCCACGAACGCTGCCGTGAAGAGGAAGTACCAGGAGAGCGAATGCGAGAGCAGCCGCTGCATCACTGGCGGTGCTTGCCGCGGCCGATTGTAGAATCGCCGCTGGAACGCCCAGACGAAGACCATGTACTCAACGGCATGGCTGAAGGCGAAGGCGATAACCGCATTCATTGGATTCGCCCAGAAGAGCGCGGTCGAGATCAGCGTCGTTCCGATCGCAGCCGAGAGCCGTGCGCGATTGCGAAGTCGCTGCGTGCGCCATTCATGATACAGCCAGAGTCCAACTCCACCCGCCGCGATCAATATACTTGGTATCAGGAGAAGCGTTTCGTACTTCTCCATGAATGCGACTACCGCGGAGAGCACGTCATAGAGGTCGGTGCCATAATCGAGAAGTTGCTCTTTGTTTTTTGGGACCGCGTAAGTGAAGTAGAGCGGAATCCAACAAAGTAGAAAGTACTTATCAACCCATCCTGGCGTCTTCGTTGCGGCCGCGGGTTCTTTGGCCAGATACAGCCGCAGAATGCCGAACTTCTGCATGTAGGTATGCCAGATATTCCAAAGCAGCGAGAAGGTCACAATTCCAATCAGTATCCGGCTCAGCAGCGAGCCGCGATCCTCATGGATCACGAACAACGGCGTCGCGGCAAAGAGCGCGATGCACAACAAAGGAAACCAGGTCAGCTGCCGCTGGTATTGGCGAAATACACTGCCGTCGAGGTAGGCATACGGCAATCCGTAATGGCGATGCGCGAGGTTCGCGCCCATCATTACGGCGTAAACATAGAACCGCAGGTCGTCCCAACCGGTTAGCAGAAACGGAATCAATAGCCAGATCCAACTGAAGTGATACGCGGCCATGTCGATCGCGGGCGACGTATGCCACACGCGGCTGGGCTGGCTGGGATCGGGAGGGAGAACGAAGCGCCGCCAGAAGCTTGGCTGAAATTGCTCCGCGGTTAGCGCTTGAACATTGGCTGCCATGGAAACGATGGCGCCCCGACCGTCATCCAATGTGCCACAAGGCTCTGCGATAGCAAACAGCGCGGCGCGAAATCCGGAGTCTCGGCTCCATAATGGATTTGCCTGACTTCCGTTTTTCCGGATTTGGCAAAAGAAAACGAGCCCCAGACCTGGCTCAGGGTGCGATCGTGGGACTCCAATGATCTACGAGGAGGCGAAGGCATGAAGATCGTGATTATCGGCGGCACCGGACTTATCGGCTCGAAGACCGCCCCTATCCTGCGTCAACGCGGTCACGAGGTCATCGCGGCCTCGCCCAAAAACGGCGTCAACACCGTTACCGGCGCGGGACTCAAAGAAGCCTTGGCTAGCGCGCGAGTGGTGATTGATCTTGCCAATTCGCCTTCATTTCAAGACAAGGCGGTGCTGGAATTTTTTGAGACTTCAGGCCGCAACCTTCATCCGGCGGAGGCCGCAGCAGGCGTCCAGCACCATGTCGCGCTCTCGATTGTCGGCACTGACCGGACGCCGGACAATGGCTACTTCCGGGCGAAGGTCGCCCAGGAAAGACTGCTAAAGGCGTCCGCCATCCCCTACACGATCATCCGCTCGACCCAGTTCATGGAATTCCTCGGCGGCATCGCGGATTCAGGCGCCGATGGAAACAAAGTCAGAATATCGCCCGGCTTGTTCCAGCCTATCGCGGCGGACGATGTTGCTCCGATCGTTGCGGATGTTGCGCTCGCAGCCCCGCGAAACGGCATCGTCGAGATCGCCGGCCCGGAACGAGCGCCATTCAACGAAGTTATCGCCCGCTATCTGAAGGCAGTCTGCGATCCGCGGGAGGTGGTGTGCGATCCCGAGGCTCGCTACTTCGGCGGTCTGGTCGAGGAGCGCTCGCTGATACCGCTCGGCGAAGCGCGGCTCGGTCGCATCTCTCTCGACGAATGGCTCCGGCGGTCAAAGGCTCGCGCCTAGTCCCGCCATCCGCCTCTCGTCCTCGCGAACCCGGATGAAAGACAAAAGTGGCGGCGGCTGGTGTTGCCCAAGGATCGCCAACGGATCGGTGACTAGCTTCCAGCAGCGTTTGGTGGACCGGCGGGCGGTTGATAAAACACGCCCGCTACTAGTGATTGCTGCTGACGAAAGGTCACCGAGAACGACTAAATCGTAGCCAGACACGGCCATTTTCGCTATACCAGCGAATTGGCAACAGAATTCAAAGTAGAAACCCCGGATCACACAAAGCTCTGGATAGCACAGAGCATCGATTTGGCCACGTCTTGAGGCGGTATAAATATGCTGCGATTACGCTCGTGTGTCCCTGGATTGAAATTGGTCTGGATGCTCGCGTTGCTCGCGATTCCGGCTGGAGCAGGCGCGGCGACTGACTGCGATCTTTCCAGCTACACCAAGCTCTCGACCATCACGGCCTGCCTCGGAGCGGGCAGCTCATGCACGATCAGCACGCCAGTTTATGTCGATACCAACTTTACGCGGGTGAGCGGTAGCCAGCCGCTGGGTGCGATCACGATCAGCAGCGGCGGGGCCCTGGCTTTTCCGAACGCCAGCAGGCGAGTGGAGGTTGGCAACATAATCGTCAATGGCGGAACGCTGCAGGTCGGCGCAACCTCTTGTCCGATTAGCGAGGCCAATCTTACCGAGCTGGATTTCTACGGAACCAACCCAGGAACTTTAACCTGCGGTGCTAACAGCGCCGACAACGCCTCGCTTTTCAACAAGGGCATCTGCTTCGTTTCAGGAACGTTATCGATCGTCGGCGCCAAGGGTATCGAATCGACCACTACAACCAATAGGCAACTGACCACCGGCCTCGAGGGATTGAATGGCATACTGTCAACCGTCCTGGGCGGCACGGCGGCCAATCCTGGAACCAGCTGGACTTATCTGCGTTGTCCTGCGGGGCCGACCAACACCTATGGCGCCGGAAATGGCCTCGCAGCCCCAGTGCAGGGCAGCACTGCGCAATGTCCAGGCAGCGCGACGACGCTCGCAATCCAGGGGAAATCGGGCTGGGCTCAGAATGATTGGATCGTCGTGGGAGGCACTGGCTATGCGGACGACGAGGCCGAGTTTGTCCAAATCGCGCTGATCAGCACCGGCGTTGATGGGAACGACACCATCATGCTGAAGACTCCACTAGTTCATTATCATTTCGGCGGCGCAGCGCCATCCGCAGCCACTGGCAGATGCGTCGCGGGCGATGGCAAGACAGTGGAGCCGGCCGCGTTCTGTGCGAATGCGACCTTCAATTACGGCGTTGATGAACGGGCCGAGGTCGGCTTGATTTCCCGCACCGTGCTGTTGAGCGGTCGCCAAGCGTGGGAGGCGAGAGCCCGCTACGAAGCAGGGGCGACGATCGTCGAGACTGCCAGCACCGGCCAAACGGCTCAGACCTTCCTGTTCCAGGCGACGGCGGGCACTTCCGGCACGGCAATACCGAGCTTTCCGACAACCGTGGGTGGAACAGTCAGTGACGGCTCGGTGGTCTGGACCAATAAGGGCAACACGGGAGTGGCCGGCGATATCCACTGGGGCGGCGAAATCCGCCTGCTGCCGGGGGCGGCAGCAGCCAATTCGGTGAAAATCGAAGGGGCTGAATTCGAGGAATTTGGCAAGGACCAGCTCAGTTCATATCCAATTCATTTCCACATGTTAGGCAAGGTACCTCCGGTGGCTCAGGGCGGCCCGCTAGTCGCCTACAACAGTATTCATCACAGCTACAACAAGTGCATCACGGTCCACATGAGCGATGGGGTTGCAATTACGGGCAACGTTTGTGCGCGAATCGTGGGCCATATGTTCTACCTGGAGTCGGGGCAAGAGACCGCCAATACGTTTACAGACAACCTTGGCCTCGGCGCGATGAATAACGCCTTGGCGATTTCCAATTCCGAAAAGCCCCTGTTTTGGAGCGGGGACAACCTGGCGTCGAATTCGTTGCGACCGCTCAGCTATGACGAATTCAATATTCCTTACACCGAAGATCCTTCGGTGCCGCACAACGGTCCGTCCTCTGGTTTCTGGATCAGTAACGCAAATAATAGCTTTAGCGGCAATTCGATCGGCGGATGCCAAGGCAGCGGGGTCGGCTACTGGTACGAGGAAAGTACCTTTAGCCAGTTCCAGCCCTTTGGCACTTTTAACAACAATCGGACTCATGGGTGCCAATACGGGTTGCTGACGGTTGATGACCTCGGCAATGTGGTCAACGGCTCGACCTATCCCAAGGTTAATCCGACACCACATCAAGGCGGCACCGTCGGTGGTGCCGATCTGCTCGCGTTTATTAACGGAATTACTGCCACGCGCATCCGCGATCGGGGCATCTGGGTCCGACCGGGCTGGTACCACGTCCAGAACGCGCGGCTGGCGGGCAACCGTGACGCGCTTTCCATGGTCACTGGCGGTGGTCCAGAGGGAATCGCGCCCGGGGTCTGGGGTCTAACCAGCGACTCGGTGATCGTCGGCATCAGCCAGAATAATCCCGATCGCTTCGGACCTAGTCAGTGCTTTAACCCCAAGCCCCAAGGTGGACAGGAAACTGGGTGCGTGACCGAACCCTATCTACCAACGAATCCCGCGGCGAATAAAGGCTATCCATCCCCGAACTGGAATCTTGGCGGGGTTATGTTCTACGACGGACCGGCCCGGCTGAAGAATATTCGCTTCGTCAACTTCAAGCAGAATCCCTTAACTGAACTTACCAAGGCGGACCAATCCAACCTGAGTAACTACAATTCGGCCGTACCAAATAACTACAAAGGCTTCGCGATCTATGAAGGCGATGCCGCGATCGCCTGGTTCCAATCCAATGTCAATGTTTATCCGCCGACGCAAAGCAGCGAAGGGTTGTCCTGGGATAATGTCGACTTCAAGCACCAGGTATATACCCAGCAAGTGAACCTCGCGAACTTCGTCGATGGTGACAAGAATACTGCTGTCCTTGACCGTGACGGGACTCTCGCCGGCTATGGAGTAATCGACCCGTCAGGCCATAGCTTGGCCGCACAAGGGCGTTATCCAATATCGCTCAACAATTTGCCGGTGAACTCGGTGACTGATCAACTGGTGACCGGCGCGACGCCGCCGGACTCGGCCGACGAATGCCATGCTGAGGGCCTGCAGGACGCGGTCACCACCCCGTCCGGGGGCAGCAAAACCGGCGAAGGCCGCCAGACCGCGATGATGTCGGCGGGCTCCTATGCCACGCTGGAAGTGACCGATCTCAAAGGCAACCTGCAGAGTAATGGCACCGCCGGATTTCTCAACGACGATTTGGTAACGCTGACCAAGGATGAAATCGATTACCCGGGCGTGGACCTCACTGACCAGACAACCTACGAATGGGGTCCGCACGCTGGGACTCCAGTAACCCAGGATTGTGCGATCGGCCACGGCTGCATGATCCTCACGGGGCGTAACCAGCAAGGTGCCTATGAGCCAAAAGTCGAAAGTGGCTTGGGCTATACGTTGGCCAGCGCCAACGGCTTCCCTGGGTTTATAAATTCGACCAGCAGCAGTACACCTGCGAGCCCCTACATTTCGATAGGCTTCACCGATGCGGTGCTGCCGGTCAATTCCGCGGGCACCCATTCACCTTTTTCGATTCGGATGGGAGTCTGCTTTGAAGACAAAGCCGGGCATCATCCCGCAGGGCTCAGTTCGTTCCAGGTGCTGCAGGGACGGAAATCCTATGGCTCTCCAACTGGCAATCCTTCGACTTTGACTGCCGATTGGGCCGATCTCTCGAAGGCCAATGAGTCGGGCCTTCCCGCACTGTCCCGCTACTGTGGACAGCTCGACAATACCTATTTCGGAGTGGCCCCGGTCTTTTACCCGAACATCGATCCCGACGCCGGATGCCCGGCCGCGGAGCCAAGCGGTTCAGGCCAACCGGGCCAGGGCTCAGTAATCACCTTAACCGGAGTACAGATAACTTCGCCCTCGGACATGCCGGCGACGCTTGACCCGACGAAATTCTATTACGATGCGTCCAGCGGGATGCTCTTTCTCCAGATTGAGCAGACTGAGTTGAATGCGCAGGGCGGATCGCCGATCGGAAACTGCACGATCAATCCTAAAGATCCAGCCTGCCCGACCAACGAGCATTTCTATCCATGCCCGAAGAACGGCTGCTCGCTCTATACGATTCGCATCACAGACGGCAGCTATGTTCCCGACTCGGCTTCGGGATGCTCGCCTTACGATCCAACCACTGGTAACACGATTTACAATCACGGCACCTGGGATGCCTATCCATCGGGATTGGACCAATTGGCTTACATTGTTCCGTCCGATGCGGTGAATGATCCGACCCGGGGTAACAATCTTGATCCGAATACCAAGAATGGCGAGGCTGCCCTGATAACGCCCGTTTCCCCCAATCTGGTAAATGGGGACAACTATCCCTACAACGGATTCGGCGCGAACGGAGCACCATGGTGTCCGGAGAATCGGTCGTTGACGTCGTTGGCGGTCGCCGCGAATAGCCATCCTCACCGTCATCACCATAGACGGCGCGTGGCAACGCACGGCCACCCTCAGGGGCCACAGCCGCTGGCGCGCAACTAGCCTTCGGGCAGAAACTGCCCCTCACTGCGATGAATCTAGATTGAAAGACAAAAGGCGCCGAGCATTCGACGCCTTTTGTCTTCAAGGTTTTATCCGGCCTCGATTATGCGGGACCTTCGATTCGATCGACGACCTGCGGAAGCCGGCTGCGCTTGGAATGGCCCTTGAGGCCCGCGGCCGAAATTCGCTCGAGGTACTCCTGCACCGCGAGGCGGATGAACTTCATCACCGCGATACGTCCTGCCCTGACCTGCGCCGCGTCGAGGCCGCCGCCGGAAATGATGATCAGCGGTTCCAGCACTTCGGGGCATCCGAGGATCGCGAGGATCACGTGCTCTTCGTCCTCGATGTATTGCTCCATCGCGGGGATTTCGAGCGGCCGGTGATACACATAGTAGCGGAGTTGGCCCGAGCCGTAGGAAACCTGCCGCGCCGTATCCTGCATCGCGTAACGCATGATCCTGTGATCGACGTTGCTAGGCGCAAAAGCGGCGACCTGACGACAGATCGAGAGCAGAATTCCTCCCAGCGCCAGGTTTATCGACACCGAACCCTGCGGATACAGATCGGCCCACAACCATTCCTTGAGGCCCTGCTCTGCCGAGACGCTGGCGCGCTTGAGGCCCGAGCCGCCATAAAGCGCGCGCTTGCGGAAGACTTCGAACAGCCGCGATGCGTCGAGCATCTGCGCGCACATCCAGCTTTTGAGCTCGAGGAAATCCTGGTTGATGAGCGGGACCCATCGCGACGGAAAATCGAGCGTGACCGACGTGCACTCCTGCAGAAATGTGTAAATCTGCGCGCACGCCGCTTCCATCTCGGGCGCGAGCGGCTTCTGCGCCAGCTCCGTCCATGGGATATCGGTGGCCGGCACCCAGCGCCGCGCCTTAGCTTCCTCATAGAGCGCCGCGACATTGTCGGACCATACGTCGGACTTGCGGTTCACGACGTAGCCCATGTCGGGCAGCTTGCCGACTTTCTCGCTGCCGCGCGAAACCATCGATTGGCTGGTACGCACGTTTTCGGGAATCGCGCTGAAGCCGTAGCTGCCGAGATCGAGATCGGTGTACGTCAGTCCGCGCTTGTGATCCGCGGGCTTGCCCTTCACCTTCTCGGTCTTGGCGTCGTACCATTCGAGGCCGAGCTGCCCCTGCATCACCCGGTTGGCGGCTTCGAGGACGGTGGCGTCCTCGGTGTAATCCTTGTCTGCGTAAAATGCCACGCGCTAATACCTAGTTCAGTTTGATTCCGGCTGCTTCCGCGGCCGCGACGCCCATTTGATACATGTTGAAAAGCTTGGAGCGCTCGCGCCGCTCGGGCATCCCGCACTTGTCGAGGCGCTCGAAATGCTCCTGCATCTGCTTCAAGTTGAACATCGTGGTGATCTTGATGCCTTCCTCGATGTTCTCCTTCTTGAGGCCACCGCCGGCGAGGATGATGAACGACTCGGTCAGTTCGGTCGCCGCAGCGCCGGCAAACGAGATGTTCTCGGCTTCATCGAGATGCGCGTGCAGGACTTCGCGCTTTTCGGGGAAGTGCTCGAGTACGTACTTGAAGTGCTGCATGCCGTAGCCGACGTGGCGCGCTTCATCCTGCATCACGAGGCGGAAGATGCGCTTGTCGACATCGGTCGGCGACAGGTACTCGCTGAAACGGAACATCGTGAGCACGTTGCCCTCGGCAACGAGATGCAGCGCGACTGACATTTCGCTGAACGAATCGGCGTCGCGCAGATGCTTCAGCGCCATCTCGTTCATCGGGCTCGCCTGCATCAGGCCCCATCCCGTCGTCAGCGCGCGCTTGCGGAAAACCTCGGCGTGACGCGCCTCGTCCATCGCCTGCGCGGCGATAAAGGAGCGGACCTCGATAAAATCGGGATTGAGACGCGGCAGCCACATCGCGGGCGTATCGGTCGCAATCATCTCGACTTCGGTCAGGAAGGTCATGAGCTGCGACAGAGCCTTACCGATGTTCTCAGGCAGCTCCGCGCCTTCGAGGCGATCCCACGGGATGTCGGTGGTCGCGTTCCACTGACGACTGACGGCTTCTTCGTAATAACTCTCAGTGTTGAAAGCCCATAGCTCGCTCTTGCGCGATACCCACGGCTGCGCATCGGGCACGCCATCGGGAATCTCGGCACCGCGGGGCGCATATGAGCGATTGCGGCGCAGCTTCTCAGGAATATCGGTATAGCCGTAGGTGCCGAGATCGAGATCGCGATAGGTCAGGCCGCGGCGCGGATTCGCCTCCTTGGGCTGCACCTTCTCGGTCGCGGCATTCATCCACGACAGGTCGAGCTCGCCCGACTTGATCGTGTACAGCCACTTGTCGATGAAGTTCTTGTCCTCGAGATAATTATTGGTCGCCAGATATGCCATCGGTCCGCGCCTCCGCGCTTAGTTGAACGTGACGTCGACCTTGCTCGAGAGGTCGAAGAACTCCTGGATCGATTCCATGAAACGATAGAGCTTGTCGTGACCGTCGGGATCGTCGTAGCGGATTTTGAGCCGCTCGCCGAAGTGGGTCAGCGTGTTGATGTCGTGGCTCGAATCGGCCTGGCCGTTGCGCTTGATGTTCTCGATCATCTCGCGCCACACGGGAGCGTCGCCCTCGATCTGAAAATCAACGTGCTTGAGATCGACCGTCGGAACCTCGCGCACATTCTTCAGATCGAAAACCTCGAACTCGAGGATGAAGTTGCGGATCGAGCCGTTGGCACCGACCGAGATCGCGAAGGTCGTGTCGATATAGCCGAGGCGCTTGAACTTCTCGGCCTGCGCCTCCATCTGGGTTTTGAGCTGAGTGAAATAGTCAGTCGATGGAAAAGTGATCGCCATTGCTTCCGAAGTCCTCGAATGGGTGAGACACGCGTGCCTGAACCAATCGAAATGTTACGTGCAAAGCCCGAGTTTAATCAAGCTGAACGACTGTTTCGATCGGACACATCCGCAGTGAAATCAATGCGCCGATGCCTGTTTCTGGTCCTTCGATGCCAGCTCGTCGTCGATAATCTCGGCGAAGCTCGGCAGCGGCTGCGCGCCGACCAGCGAGCGGCCGTCGATGAAGAACGCGGGCGTCCCGTCGACTCCGAGCTTGTTGCCCTGCGCCATGTCGGCCTCGATATCCTTCTTATACTTGCCGGAGTCGAAGCACGCATCGAACTGCTTGGTATTGAGCCCGAGCTGCTTCGCCGTGGCCTTCAGATCGGCGGGCGCGAGCTTGCCCTGGTTGGCAAAGAGCGCGTCGCGATACGGCCAGAATTTGCCCTGCGCATTGGCGCATCGCGCGGCCTCGGCCGCATCGAGCGCGTGGGCATGAAACGACAGCGGGTAGTCCATGTGCACCAGGCGGACCTTGTCGCCGTACTTCTGCTGAATCTGCTTGACGGTGTCTTCGCTGCGCTTGCAGAACGGGCACTGGAAGTCGGTGAACTCGACGATCGTCACCGGCGCATCGGCGGAACCCATCGACGGATGCCCCGCGAAGTTCACGGTGACGCGCGTGGGCGCGAGCAGGATCTTGATCGGCGTCTGCTTGCGCAGGCGCTCCAGCAGCGCGTCGCGATTCATGTCGGCGATCAGCTCGTCCTTGATCTGCGCGAAGGGTGGAGTGCCGGCTTGCTTGTGACCATCGTAGAACTTCTGCGCCTGCGCCTCGGTGACGCCGTCCTTACCGGTGAACTGCTTCTTCAGGTAATCGTTGACCGAGAGCTGGTCCTTCTTGGCGGCCTGCTCGAGCAGATACTGATCGGCCATCGCCTGCAGCGTCTGCTTTTTCATCTCCTCGGAGCGCTGCTCGATCATGCGCTCGACTTGCTGTTCGTATTGCGCGCGGAGCGCCGCGACTTCCGGCTTGAGTTTATCGTCGAGCTGCTGCTCGGTAATCGGATGGTCGCCCACGGTTGCAACGACTTTCGATCCTGCCGCGCTTGAACTCTCGGCGCGCGCGACCGATGCGGTCAGGGCAACGGCGAACGCGACGCCGACTAGGCCCGCAACGCTATGGATCAAGAGCGCCGAAATCGCTCGGCGCGAATTGTTGGTGAGAGAAACCATCCGCTCTATTCTGCCTCCTTGAGCAGGTCGCATCCGGCAAAGACTAGCATGCGCAAGTATGCTTGTCGCGCTTAAAGAAAAGGCTGCGGCTGGAGCGGCAGGCTCGGTTCTTACTGCTCGATGAAAGAGGAAACTTTGGCGATGACTTCGGGCGCGACGTAGCTGGGGACCATGTATTCGTTGGGACCTGGCTTGCCGGTGCCCGCGATGAAGAGGTGATTCAACCCGGGCAGTTCGTCGATCCTGACGTTGGGCGTACTCGCAAGGCCTTTGCGCCAAACGTCGATATCCTCGTCCACGATTTGAAAATCGCGCGTCCCGTGAAGAATCAGGATCGGCTTGCCGAGCTTGCGCGCGTAGCCAACCTCGTCTCGCGAGTCGAGATCATAGAAATACCCCGCAGTCTCATGCATCCCCGGCACGGGCTGGTTCGGCGCCAGCGCCTTGGCCTTGATCAGGCGCGCGCTCTCGTCCGCTTGCGGGATTCCTTGCGGCGACACCCACGGGTATCGAGCCTGGCGAGCGATTATGTCCTCGAGAGGAAGTCCGGGAGGGGCGAGCATGATCGCGCCGGCAGCCTTGGCCCGGAACGCGATCTCTGGCGCGAGCAGTGCGCCCAGACTGTGACCGACAACGAACACGCGGGCAGGATTGACTTGCGGTTGATGCTTGAGGAGCGCCACCGCCGCAACCGCATCATCGATCACTTCGGTCTGGACGGTACCCTTTAACAGTTCGGGATGTACCCTGGACCGCTTGTCGTACCGCAAAACCGCGATTCCGCTCGAGCTGAGCCCTTCGGCGATGTCAAGAAACGGATGATTCGCTTCTAAATTCTCGTCGCGATCGTTGGGCCCTGATCCATGCACGAGCACTGCGCCCGGAAACGGCCCATTGCCATTCGGAATGGTAAGCGTACCGCCCAGCGCCGCGCCGCCGCCATCTACTTCCACTTCGCGCGCAGTAAAAGCGGCTGCGCGGATATACGACGGAGGTTTGGAACTAGCCGCCGCCTCCGATTGCGCATCGACGAAGTATAGCCCGCTGATCTCACCCAACGAGTCGATCGCGATCTTCAAGGCAAAGGCTTTCGACTTGTTCGCAAAATCGACATTGACCACCCGCACCGCGATTCCGCCGTTATCGGCGCTCCGAGCAATCCGCCACGCTTTGAGATCGCCCAGCGAGCCGGTTCGCTCCTTCCATGCTTGCTCGAAAGCGGCCGGACCGAAGAGCGATTTCATCTGCGAGTCGAAATGCGCCTCGGCGGCATCGAAGTTCTCCTGCTGCAGCGCCTTGAGCATCTCGTTGACGCGGTCGTCGGCGAGCTTTTTGGATTCCGCGGCCGCCTCGGGCGACGCCTTGGCCGCGACGAAGTAAATCCCCGAGACGTTGCCGAGGCCGTCAACCGCAATTTGCGCCGCCAATCCACTCGGACGCTCGAAAGTGAGGTTTACGATCCGGACTTGCTCACCCTGCGCGCTCGCGCGATCGGTTATCTCGAACGATTTCAATTGCCCGAAAGCCGCAGTCTCCTGCTGCCACGCTGACTGGATTTGCGGCATCGCCGCCCGCATCCTGTCGCTGCTGACCTTCGACGCCGCGTCGAAGTCGTTGTGCTGCAGTGCGGTGAGAAATTTCGTCGCGCTCTGATCGGCCAGATCGGCGCTGGCCGCGCCCCCGAGTGCAAGCAACGATGTAAGAACGACTGTCGCGAGAGCGAGACCGCGAATCGCGCTCTTCATGCGCCTTTCCCCCGTCAGACTGTTAGCACGAATCGACTAACAGTCCAATAGCAGGAGCGCAACTCAGTCTAGCACGAGGTCGTGGAAGTTCGACCTGAAAAAACGCTCCTTGGTAGAATCCGGATGGGCTTCGAGGCTCGCCTCGAAACGTCCCAGCGGATCGCGGCCGCCCTCGGCGTGCGGATAGTCGGTCGAGAACATGTAGAGGCGATCGCTCGATTGCTCAATCAGCTCGCCGACATCCTCGAAAGGATACGGCGTGAACCGGAGCTGATCGTCCATTTGCTCGGAGGGCTGCCGCTTCATCTCGCGCAGATGCGGCTCGGGCTTGGCCCACACCGCGACGATCTGGTCGAGCCTCCTGCGCATCGAGGGCACCCATCCCGCGCCCAGCTCGACGCATCCGCCGCGCAGCGCCGGGAAGCGCTCCAGCACGCCGTCGAGAATCAGCACCGAGATGAAGCGCTCCGCCGAATGGAAGATGCAGGTCATGTCCTTGGAGCCGACGACCTCGGCGCCGCCGCGCGCCGTCTTGCGATTGAAGCCGTCGTTCATGAATTCAGCATCGATCGACAGCTTGCTGCTGCCGACGTGCAGCACGAACGACGCGCGCGCCTCGGCCAGCCGCGCCCAGATCGGATCGTGATCCTTGTGCCCCGGCGAGCGGCCGGGCGCATCCGACGGCATCATGAAGAGACGCGTACCCTCAGCCAGCGCCTGGTCGAGTTCAGTCGCCGAGCGCGCGGGATCGTCAAGAATGAGCACCCCTACTCCCACGAGGCGCGGCTCGTCGGCGACGAAGGCGCGCATCGCACGATTGAAGGCGCGCACCGCGCCGTAGCGAACCTCGCGATCGGTGCATCCGAAAAGCACGGCCGCCGCGAACGATGAAAAAACGATCTGGCGATCGATTCCCAGCAGGTCGAGCACCTGGCCGCGCTCGGCACAGTTGAAGGCGCCAAGCGCCTCGTACCATTTCGGGCCGCGCAGGATCTGATCACCAAGCGCGCGTCGCTCCGCAACGACTTCCGGCGGATGACATCGCGCGGCACCCTCCTGCGGCAATCCGGCAAGCGTCGCGTCGAGCGTGCCGACGGGCAGGAGCCGCGGCATCCGCTCGCGAATCGCGGGGTCAGCGTAGGCGGTGAGAAAATCCGGCAGCTCCATGATGTGACTGTCGGCGTCTGAGAGTCCTCGGCGTGGCATGAGACCTGATTAGCGCCGACCCAGTGCAGAGAGCAAGCCGCTCGCGATCAATCGTGGTCCGCGTTATTCGCGCTAAGAGCGCTAATAGATCGTCTACCTTGTATTGAGACGTGCGTCCTCTTCGGAGATGCAGAGTGATTTCTCCCACATACGGACCGGTCCAGGATTGTCCATCCCACGCGTGATGCGCTCGAATTTCCTTGCGAAGTCGAGATGCCGATTGAGCGTCTGATTACATTGTTCATCGATCGCGAAAACGGGAGCTTCACGTCGGGCCAAGACGAGCCCGGAATTGCGCGAGGCATAATGAGGCACCAGCCTAACATCGCAAGGGTCGCTGCGTGTTTTCCGTTCATAACTAGTTGTTATCGCCCATTAACTCATGTGCCAGAGAATGCCCAGGATGATCTGCGGCGTGAGGATGCGCAAGGCCATCGTCAGGGGATACACCGAGGCGTATGCAGTTGATTGCGCTTGCGATTCGCCGAGCGCGTTGGCGAAGGCGAGCGCGGGAGGATCGGTCATGCTGCCTGAGAGGACTCCGCACAGTGTCAGGTAGTTCAGCTTGAGGATAGTGCGGGCGGCGATGCCTGCGATGCAGATCGGAACGACGGTGATGATCGCGGCGGTGCCCATCCATAGCAGTCCGTCGCCGTTCACTACCGTTGCGACAAAGCTCTTGCCCGCATCGATTCCCACGCAGGCCATGAAAATCGAGACGCCGAAGTCGCGAATCGTGTTGATAGTGTCGGGCGACATGTTCCACCTGAGCGGACCGATTGTTCCGATTCGCGAAAGTATAATCGCCGCGACGATCGGACCGCCAGCCAGCCCTAGCGAGAGCGGCACCGGAACGCCAGGAATCGAAATTGGCATGCCTCCCAGCAGCACACCGAGCGCGATGCCGATGAAGATCGGAATGATCTGAGTATTCTCGAGCGCGCTGGTCTGATTGCCGAGCAGTTGCTCAACCTGTTGCAGTTGATCGTCCTCGCCAACGCAGGTCAGGTAGTCGCCGAAGTGCAGCTTCGTATCGGCCGTCGGACTCAACTCCAGCCCGGTGCGATTGAGCCTGGTAATAGTCACTCCGTGAAGCTCACGAATATGCAGATCGGCGATACGGCGGCCAAATATATTTCGCTGCGTCACGAGCATGTCGCGGGCGCGGAGCGGACTCTCCATTTCGTTGAGCCTGAGATTCGATTCGACACCGAACGATGCGCACAGATTTTCGAGCTGCGGCCGCGGCCCGATACATAGAATCGTATCACCAATCTCGAAGATGTCGCTCGGCGCCGCGACATGCTGCCGTCCCTGGTGCAGCACGCGGCTTATCACCACGCCCTGCAAGACGGGGAGCTGCGCCAGGCAGATTCCCGCAATCGCCGAATTCCGAATCTCGATACACATTCGCTCAAGCGGCAGATGGTCGCCCGACTGCTGGCGTTTGAATCGCTCCGCTTCCGCATCGACATCGACGCGAAGAAGTGAACGCAAAATGCCAATTGCCAGCAGGACGCCGACGATCCCGAACGGATAAGCGATCGCGCAGGAAAGACCGGTCTTCGCGATACGGTCCGGTCCGGCGTGCAGCACTTGCAGCATCTGCTGCGCGGCGGCCAGCGACGGAGTATTCGTGGTCGCACCCGATAAAAGGCCGGCAACGATCTCGAGCGGCAGGCCGACTATGTAATGGATCGCGACGGCCGTCAGCGCCCCCATCACGACGATCGAAACCGCGATCAGATTGAGTATCGCGCCGTCGGTCTGGAACGCGGCGAAGAATCCCGGCCCGACTCTGATCCCGATTGCATAGACATAGAGAATCAGGCCGAAGTCGCGCTCAAATCCGAGCAGCTCGGAATTCACCCTGAATCCAAAGTGGCCGAGCGCGATTCCGGCGAACAGCGGCCCCGCTATCCCGAGTTGAACCGGGCCGAACTTTATCTGCCCGAAGCCCAGGCCAAGGAATGAAACCAGGGCGACAACGATAACCGCGTTGGCGATATGCTCGCCGCTGAAGAACAGACCGTAAAACCACATGACGCCCCCCGCCCATGTGAATCCGAAGACGATGCTTCAAAAAAGGTTGGCGAGGCGTGGGTGATCGGTCAATTGCGGCGGCGTGATGTGCCGACCAATGCCTAACGTCGATTGCGGCAGCGCATCGGCGGGCTGTGCGCGCTGCATCGCGGTGGCGAAAACGCTCGCGCGCTAGCGCTGGAACGATGGACCCGAGTAGCCGGCGGACAGTTGCTGATCCACGCCGCCCAACGAGAACGGAGTGCCGGCGGTGAACCCGCCATCAACTACCATCGCGGCGCCGGTGACCCAGTTCGCCTCGTCGCTCGCGAGGAACATCGCCATGTTGGCGATATCCTCGGCCTGTCCCGCTCGCTGAAGAGGCTGGGCCTTGCCGAGCATCGGATCGAGCGTCTCTTTGCCGCCAGGAATTCCGCCGTGAACGAGAGGCGTACTGATAACGCCCGGGCAGATGCAATTGACCCGGATTTTATCCTTGCCCAGCTCGATCGCAGCCGTGCGGGTGAGATTGATCACCGCGGCCTTGGATGCGCTATAGGCGTGAAGGCGGAAGCTGCCCGACAAACCGGCGATCGAGGCGGTGGAGATAATCGATCCGCCGCCTGCGGCGCGCATCGGCGCCGCGGAATGCTTGATACCAAAGAAGACGGCCTTGAGCAGAATCGCGAAGGTCTTGTCCCATTCGGCTTCGGTGGTGGTTTCGATCGAGCCGGTCGCGCCGATGACGCCGGCGTTGTTGTAAGTGATATCGAGGCGTCCGTACTCGCGGACGGCGCGATCAATGAGCGACTTGATGTCCTGCTCGCTGGTAACGTCGGTGCGCTGGTAAACGGCGCGTCCGCCGGCCGCGGCGATTTCGGACACGAGCAGCTCGCCGCCCTGCGAGTTGAGATCAGCGGCAACGATGGCCGCACCCTCGGCCGCAAAGCGAATGGCGCTCGCACGTCCAAGCCCGCTAGCCGCCCCAGTGATCACAGCAACTTTACCTTCAAGTTTACCCATCGAAATTCTCCCGCGCTCCAGCGTCTCACGTTAGCCTGATAGCCACGTCCCTACTATCAAATTGTCGGTCCGACGCGATAATGGAACCTCGGCGGCACCGGCCAGGCTCAGCCGCAACGAACATCAGTTGCCGAAGGATCGACTTCAGATCAACGCACACTTCCAATATTGTTTTTCATCACGCGAGAGTGGCGCAATGGCAGATACGCTGGACCTGGGACTCGTACTAGGACCGGCGCGATTTGCTTTAAGATCAGAAAAGGCCCGATTTCATTGACTTATGCGCGCGTGACGAAGACCCCATCGAGCACTTCGCGCACATCCGAACAAATAGAAACGCCAAAGTGGAGGCTCTCGAAATCGGGCCGCGACGCTCATTACAAACTGCCGCCGGGGGGGTCAAAAAACTGATTTTATTTGTCCAATCCGGGGACCGGCACCGAGAACTCAAGAGGCACGGCATCGAGCAAGGCAAGTACCTGCGTCATGCAAAAGCAATCACGACTTTGATCGAAGCAGCGGGTAGCTCGCGAGACCGTGAGCGCGAGATTTCTGTGATGGACTCCGTCAGAACAAAATTGCGCCCAGAAAATTCGCGCCATTGAGGTTCGCGCTCTTAAAGTTTGCCCCCTTGATGCTGGCGCCGGAAAGATTTGCGCCCGCCAGGTTCGCGCCAGTAAGGTTGGCGTTTCGCAGGATGGCTCCCGAGAGATTAGCCCCTGTCAGAACGGCGTACGATAGATCGGTATTCGTGAGATCAGCGCCTGCGAAGTTTGCGCCGTCGAATACCAGGCAGCTGAAGTCCTGATTCGACAAATCCGCTCCCGCAAAATCGCAATTGCTGAAGTTCTGCGGCTTTGCTTTCGGTGCCCTGCAATCAAGTATCTGATTCGAAACGTAGGAGCCGCAAACCTGGTTGGAAACTCCGCCCGAAGCCTCACCGACTCCGAGGCCGTTCATCGAAAACGAAGTGATCGCGGGCAGGACAAACGCGCTGCCTAAAATCAATTTCCGGAGGAAGGAGCGCCGGGATTCATCAAAGCTCTCAAAAAGCTTTTCCGGTATGTCGCCTTTTCCCACGATTCGATCCCCCTAGAGTTTGCGCCTTTGCGCGTACTATCTAGCGCGGGCGCGATATAGTTGCAATCCTTTACTTCTGCCATCGGAGCCCAATGCTCCAACCTCAGCTAATGAGTCCCTCCCTCTTCAATGCTGCAAGACAGTCGGCAACCTCCTCGATCGGTGCGGTGGGGAGATCGTAGGCAGTTCGCAGCAGTTCGGGCATATCCTCCTCAGCGTTACGCCCATTGCACATTTCTAAAATCAGCGCCGCGGTCTGATTCAGGTAATGGACCCGATCAAGGTCGGATTGATAGACGATATAGCCATCAGCGACAGCGTTGATCTCCAAACCTGGGATCGTTACCGGATTACGGCGCGAAGGCCCATCCATAGCCAAAACCTCCCGGCCAGAACGAGAAGATTACCTGCGGGATTGTATCGGCCTCACGGCTCGATTGCCCAGAGCCGCCTCCCATGCCCGCATTACTGCTGAAGATACCTCCCTTTGCGTGTAGCGTTGATTGAGCAGTTGGTACGCGCATTCGACCAGCCTGACTGACAACTCACCGTTCTCTTTCAAGCTCAAGCACGATCGGGCAAAAGATTGCGCATCGTCCGCGCACAGCACGTGTTCGCCATCGACGGCGTCTAAGCCCTCGATACCCAGAGTCGTAGTCACCACCGGAACTCGATGGCTGAAGGCCTCGAGTATCTTGATCCGTGTGCCGCCGCCGACGCGCAGCGGAACCACGACTACGTCGGTGTTCGCATAGACAGACGAAAGATCTTCAACGAATCCATGCACTCGGACCTCCGGGCAGCGAAGCACTGCACGCAACGGCGAAGCGTCACCGGTGCCCACCAGGTCGACGACGATCTCGCGCCGGGTCAACTCGCGCAAGGCAGGTAGAACCTCGCCGCACAAGTAAAGCGCCGCATCGACGTTAGGAAAGTAGCCAAAGGAACCGACGAAAAGCAGCCTGAGCGGGCCGGAGGCCAAGGACGCAGGCGAGACCGCCGCTTCTGTCAACGGGTAGCAGTTCGGGACAACCTCAATCTGCGCGTTTGGAAAACGCTTTACCATGCGCTGAGAGTCGACTTCGGAACTGACCAGGACGCGATCGAATCGCGGAATGTAAAGATTACCCAGAGCCGCGAACTTCCGCGATTCAGCGGCGGCTTCTTCGCCCGCGTCGTCCTTTCCTAGTTTCGACTGGAGATACGCGAGACGCTCATAAGTCTTCGAATCGTCATCATCGAGATCAATCACGCAGGCGCGAGCCTCCGAAGATTGGCGTAGGAATGGTTCCGCCAAGGCGGCAAGGTAGAGCCGCATCACATGCAAGCCGGCGACATCGAGCCGCCGGCCCGCCGCCAATAAGTCTAGTGCAAGCCCGCTGTGGCAGAAACGGCTGAGGTGGGGTTTCGGATAGGCGAGCCTCGCCCGATGACGCTCATCCGGATCAGAAACGCGATCGATCAACCCGAACAACGGGTCGAGATTCTTCACCAAGTCCAGGACTTCGACCGAGATCGTCAACCGCCGCACAAAATCGGAAGGGGAATCTGGCAGCCCGGCTACGGGCAAAACCCTCAGGTGTATGTCGAAGCGGCAGGCGAGGGCCTCAAGAATCGCGCCCGCACGCATAGCCAGGCCGTTGCCGGACTGTTTTGGCATGGTTGGGGTTACATAGAGAAGGCGTTGTCGTGCGGTAGTCACTGCTTCGGCCTTGCCGCTCGTCAATTTCGTTGAAGTAAATGGCAAAGGCGCCGAAACGGTGGTTCTCGCACGCGATCGAGCAATGCCTGAAATTGCGGCCGCACCCCCGCGCGGCGCCATTGGTGATGCTGGCTGTAAGCCTCATCATCCTCGTCCAGCCTGTTGAGATGCGCAGCTAATTCTTCCAGACTGGAGAAGTCACGTGCATTGATGAAGCAGTTCTCGCCGGGAGCGTACATGTCGATGTTCGGCGCCCCGCGGTATATGGGCACGGCGCCGGCTGCCAAGGCCTCGAAGAACTTCTCAGAAACGTAATCCTCGGCGATAGAGTTCTCCAAGGTGAGCGCGAACTTGTAGCGCGCCATCACTTCCATCAGGCTAGCGCGGCCCGTATCAGCCATAGGCAAGGGTTTGTTGCGCAGCACATGTCCGTAAGAATCTATCTTGACGCGCTTCATTAGTTCAGCGGCGTATGAAGTCCGATCGCATCGATCGATTTGACTGGATCTGAAGTATACGACTGGTGACGATTCGGTCTTTGGCTTCGATGCGACAATTACCGTCTGAGCCATTTCGGGCTGTATGTATGGACACCACACCGTCGCATCGCGCCGATAAGTCATCGTAATCTCGAAATTTCGCATGAACGCGCGATCGGCCAGTTCCGGATAGTTCACCTCGCTCTCCATCGACCATGCTACCCACGTCTGAGATGGGAGTTTCCGCGGCAAGTCGATGCCGCGGAGTGTAGGGATATGAAAAATGAGCGCCGTAGCGAGGGGAAGGAGCTTTCGATCTGACGTCATCGCGGCCGCTCCGCCGCAATCGATAATTTCGGCCGGGTCGGCAACTCCGAAAGGCTGGTTGTAAAAGAGCAACAACGGCTGCCGTGACGATGGGTCAAGAGGCTGTACCCTCCCAGTCATTTGACTCTGAGCGTTGCTATCGTGGATGGGTCGAGACTCTCAGGCAGGAGCAATGCATCACTTCCATCAGGACCAAGAGCGTTGCTGAATGCTTCGAGCTCCACGACCGGGTAGGCGGTGGCGCCGGCGTCGGTTATCAGGTTGGCCGCAGGAATGAATTGGCTAAAGTGTTGATTGGCGATCTCAACCAACTGACGAGTGGCTTCCGGAAAGAACCGCGGCGCAAACTCGACAAACAGTGGGACCCCCGATCTCCAGAGCTCCGCTCCGGTATTGATTACATCCGCCTCGCAGCCCTGAGTATCGCTCCAGACGAGGGCGATGCTACGCGGTTCGATCTCGAGTTCCCTGATTAGATGCGCCAGCGTTTTGGTGGGAGCTTCGACAACGCTGCGCACGGAATAAAGATCGGTCCAGCTGGGGCTGCTTCCATCGCGACAAACCTCCGCCGCTCCACTGTTACCATTGGGAACGATCAACCGCACACGCTCCACATCGGCTGCGCAAATCGCCGCGTGAACACAGGTCACCCGGCTATCCAGGCCGTTAGCGGCAACGTTCCGCCGGAGAACATCAAAGAGCTCGGGCACCGGTTCTACTGCGATAATTCGGCAGTCGCTCTGCTGTGCGAACGGGATCGTGAAGGTTCCGAGATTTGCACCAACGTCGATCACGACGTTGCGACGTGCCGAAAGCAATCCGCAGTTCTTCAACCATCTCAAGATGGCACGCACTTCTGCTTCCTGAAATCCACCATGAACGAACAAGTTCTCCGAGATGACGTGATCCCACGTCAAGCCTGTCCACCAGGTACTGTGGCGGTTGAACTTGACCTCCTCGGACTCAGTTTCCAGCAAACGCCAAATCAACCTGGCACGGTCCGGACGAGACAAGGCTTCTGCCATTCGCATCGCAAGCGCCGCCGGCTCGATACGCGCGAGCGAGTCTCTGGGGCTGTCCCGATTCCTAGCCGATGTGACCCCGCGGTCAGAATCATGATGCGCCGTTACCGGTGCTGGGCTCCCCATCGCCGCCTCAACCTGCGAGCGCAGCGCCGAGCCGCTATCGAGCGGCCGCGGCTTCGCTGAATCACCCGAACTACGTCCGAACCCGAACCAGGCGCATTGGTAGCCATAGAAGTAGACTTCAGCTCCAACGCTGGCCGCATGGCGGGCAATCGATCGGCCTTTGCCACCAATTGCGGGCGATTGGATCGGTGCTATGCGGCCGTCTGCGCTCGGCACGCCAAGAACAAACATGGGCGAGTCATCGACGACCACGAGCGTATCGGGCCGAAGGAGCGGTGCGATGGCTAGCAGTTCATTGAGGTGATGGTTGGCGCTCGGTAACGGATCGTCCAAGTTTACATCGTACGAATCCAGGTACAGCAGATCGAGTGAGCCGAGCTTGGGGGAAGTTTGGCGGACCAAGCCTTCAAGGAACGCAATGCTGTCTCCGGTATGTATTTGTGCGTGGGTGACTAACGATTTGCAGGTGGCGACGGCCGCGGGGTCAGCATCAACTGAGAGTAGCGTCGAGCCCGGATGAAACTCCGCGTACTTGTCGAACAATACGGTGCTTTGACCGTCACCCGACCAATTGTCTATCTGGCGAACACAACCCGTTTCGACTATCTCGACGGGATGGCCAAGGCGATCGAGGTATTCGAATATCCTGGCGAAGCTGTCGGCGCGGCGGGCCAGGCGAGGCCTGGCGACCTTATTGAAATAATCCCAGAACTCGGCAGACCGCATTTCGATTCAACTCCCGGCTCGTCCGATTCATTTACGCTGAAAGTTCTTCCCTGGTTGTCCGCCATGATTCCCAGAGCCGATAGAAGACCGGATGTGCATCGGGTCGCAAGCGGCGGACATCCTCTGGCGAGTAGAACCATGGCTTTCCCAGGGCCGTGAAGTGAACCACCGATATCTTTGAGTAACTGTCTTCGAAATCGCCAAAAAAACCCGGACGCCGACGATCTTCCCATTCGGAGTTCAGGCTGAAAACGTTGAGCGGAAGAGTTGTGATTTCAGAACCGAACTCTGCGTTTGCAATTTCCATGTCGTAAGAGTTCGTGTAGGCCGCAGTAGCGATGCGCCGGCTGAGCCGATTCCAGCTCTCGTCCGAGGGACGTATGAGCAACAACGCAGTAGTCCAGAATGGCTGCGGTAACCAATATGCCTTTGGCGCCGCAACCGGTCCGTCGAAAGGAAAACGAAGCAGGTAATCGAGGTTCTTCAATGGTATCGAATCGGCATCAATGAAGAGCACGCGCTCATACCGGGTCAATTGAAAGATACGAAGTTTGACCAGGCAGTCTTTGAAATATGCGTGATTGATATGCGGCAGCGGCGCGACCTCGATGGTCGTGAGTCCCATCGCCCGCATCTGACTAAGGACGCGGCCTGAAACAGGCAAATGGAGAACCAGAAGATCGACATCGGACCTCATCCCAAGCCGTTGCAGCATTCGTACGAATACCATCACCGCAACTGCATACGCGTGAGTCGTTGCATAGAACACATAAGCCAGATGATTAGTTGATTCCGGCAGATTGAGGTGTTGTCCAGTAGCCATTAACTAATTGAGTACTTCCTGGATCGCATTCATAGCTGCGTCGGGATCGCCTAGCTCGACGACGTACGTCTCGGCGTGATCGATCGTGGCAGAGAGTTCGCGCACCCAATCTTTTCTCATCGATACCGGCGCCGTGCAGTGTGGAAGGACGCGGCGAACCATGTCCACTTTGCCGCACCGGACGAGCCTGCTCCGTTGACCAAAATTCGGTTCAATAAACACGATTGTGTTAACGGGTGCCGGACCGATCAGCCACTTCTTTCCGAAGTCCTGAGGCTCGATCGTTATCAGACGGTCGGGCCGGGCAACCTCTGCCGAATCTGCCTCTTCAAAGACAGCGGCTTTTGGCAGGAGCGGCAGACTCTCTCCACCCAGCAGAAACCGGCGCGGAAACGCGAACGCAACTGATTGTCGGAGCAGTGCGAGTTCATCTCCGGCGATTTCAGTCCCACCCATTAGCAGACGAACCGCCAAGGTTGATTTACCGGACCGTCTCGCGCCCACGATCAGAAAAGATTTCCCTGAGTAGTTTCCAAGTGCTGCTCGGATCCCAATGTGGTCAGCCAGGGTCGTCATAGTCCGTCGATGCATAAAGTCTAACAGGGTTTCCAGCGCTCTTGTGACACTTAGTTCATATTCGTCATACATGCCGTCACCGCTCAGACGATACTCTCCGTCGACCCATTCGACAGCGAATGCGCGGTGATGAACCAGGGGGAGAGCCTGCTCAACGCTCAAATTCAGCGCGGCCAGCCGATCTATGAAAGCCCTCGAGTTGGTGCGCACCTCGAACTCGTCGCACAGCAATCGGATTCGCTCAACGAAGACCAGCTTTCCGACTCTTTTCACTGCAGCCTCGGAGAAGTCGGTTGCGAGAATAGAGGGTGGCGAACCGAGGGCATCGAACTTGCCGGTGAGATGATTTTCAAGCGGTTCATTCAAGAGCGTGTAGAACCTCGAGATTCGGCATTCCCCAGCACTGATATCCCATGTCGATCGCCATGATCCCTAAGCCCTCGGTCTCGAGTTCGCCGTCGATTTTCAACGGGTGTGGACGTCTGACCGCCGGGTTGGACGCGCCGTAAGGAAAACTGGGGAAAATCAACCCATCGCGATGCACGTCGGCGCGGATCATCAGCACCGTTCCGCCAACGGCGTCCAGTCGGACGAGATCCGGTCCACCACGCAGTTTGTCCATATGAACCTGTCCGCGTTCTCGCCACGCGTTCAGATCGAAGGTCGGGCCTCCGTAGCGCTTAACGCAATGCGGATGGACGATGTCGCGGCCGGTCGCGATTAACCGCTCGATCAAATCAGGTGGATACTCGATCACATCTACGTCAAGCCACAGAACCCAATCGTGATGTTTGAGTGCGTGGAACAGCAGATGGTTTCTTGCCTTCGCCAGGATTTTTCTCCGGGGGATTTGGAACGCAGGGGTCCATCGCGGCAGACCATTCGGAATCTGGAAATTGAAATTGCGCCGCCAAAGTTCAGCCCCAGCGTAATGCTCCTTCAGGTCGTCAAGCCGCCCCGCAAGCCGCTCGTAGGTTTCGTCGGTGCTGTCGCTTTCAAGAAAGCCAAGGGAAATCAGTGAGGCCGGATACGTCAGGTTGGCGATGCTACGAAAATAGCGATCGAGGAAGCGCGCTGCATTTTTGACCGGCGTAAGTATCAGGACCGACTCTGATTGGGTCGCCATAGCGAAGACTTCTCCGCTGACTTCGATCTCTCTTACCCGCGCTTGTAGCCTTCCCAGTTCAAATCTGGCGCACTCAGCCAGTTGTGCCCGGGTTTCAATTCACCGCTATCTGGGCGCCTGGAGGTATCGGCGAGGCGCTCTAGAGCCATTGCGATTATCCGTGAACGAGACGAGGTGGACGGCACCCGTTGCTGCTCCTCCTTCAGTCGATCGAGCAGAGCGAAATCAATTGCCGCCAGAATGCGAAGTGCGCCAACTATGTCGCGCTCGACTTCGCGGTCACTGGGCAGCGCTTCGCCTGCTTCCAGAATCCGCTTGACGAGCGGCATCAGAGAATCGGCGGGGTCTCCGGTAGCGCGAGATTGTGCCGGGAAATCAGGAGGCACCGGGACCAGTTCGATCGGCATGTAAGGTCGCTGCAGGTATTTGCCGCGCCATATTCCGTCGTTAGCAAATTCGAGAGCACAGCTCTCAATGCCGTTTCCTTCGAGCCGCAACTCAGGGCCGTGTGCTCCATCAGCGACATACCAATAGCGCTCGGTTAGGCTAGCTCCCGAGACCACGCGATGATCCGCCAGCAGTTCGACCACACCCTCATTGGAGGAAACGCGCACCAGGCGGAAATGCCGAACGCGCGAAAGATCATCCTCCAGTCTGCGAGCGACTTCGGAGCGTCCCGGAGGATTGAATATTCTTCCATCCCACAGACGCGATAGCTCCCGTAACAATCCGCGGCACTCATCCTCAAGTCGAAACCCCTCGATTCGCGGGTTCTCGCCGTTCAGGATCCACTTCGCCATGTTGCGATGCTGAAAGAGTACCCGTCCTTCGCGATCGCGTTGACATATCGTGGATTCCAGGAGTTTCGGCCGATGCGGGATCAAATGGTAGGGCTGAGAGAGAATCAACCAAGCGATCAGGAATGTATCTTTGTCGCCATGAAGAAACTCATAGAAATCGTTTGAATGTTGATTTATCCAGTGCGTGAGCGACAGCGCCCGCCAGCATCGGGATTTATCCAGGACCATCTGCCCTGACTCGATTGACCAAGTGTCGCGATAATCAATGTTGGCAAGCTCCCATACCGGGTTGTTGGGCGCGAGCTTTACCAGGTCAGGCCAAAAGATCGTGCCGGTCGCGCAGAACTCTGGCGTTTCGAAGAGCAATGCGGGATCCCTAAGCGGAATGTTGTCAGCGTCAATGAGAATCACTTCACGAAACCGCGAATTCATCAACGCATACGGCTTCAGCTCCCAGCCTCCGAGCTGCTCAACCTGTTGACGTTTGGCTACCTCGAATCCGTCAACTGGTTGCGCGCCCAAATCGTTGAGCAACCCGCGCATCGGGAGGCCTACTTCGCCAGGTCCAAGGTACCAGACCTCTATGGGCAGCGTGCATCCGAGCTCGCGCCGGAGAATTCCGATCAAAACCCACGCGCAGGTAAAGAGCCTCGCCCCGCCCGCGCAAATGACGATGCCGCGTCCGACAAATCGCTCGTCGGGAAAGTTGACCGCAGTCCGCGCCGCGGCCGCGAGGTGCTCCTTCAATTCCCGGTTCAAGGAAGTTCAGCTCTCGTCCAAGCTTACAAGAGGGCTGCGGCGAGGCGCTAGTGACAATTCTGCAAAGAACACTCGCGCCGGTCCAGCGAAACGACATACAAGCACTAGCCTAACGCCGTGGTGGCACGCGCGGCCGCGAGCTGGCGCTTCACTTTGAACTCAAGACACCCGGGTTCTATTTCTTCAGCGCGACGGTAATGTTTTTCGCTGTCCTGGAACAAGCCCATTCTGAACTTGCAGAGACCAATCTCAGCCTCCGCCCACGCGCCGAAAATCCGCCGATCGTAAGACACATCGTGCACCAAGCTGTGGGCGTCAATGCGAGCAAGACGTTCGAAAATGGGAATTGCTTCAGAATATCGCTCTCCGTTGACCAATATCCGCGCACGCATCCATTCAACTAGTAGATTGTCCGGGCGGAGCGAGGCGGCCTCGTCGACCAGCTCTCGCGCCACGTCCCCTTTCAGCTCGAACAACTTTGCCAACTCGATGAAGCAAAGACTCGCCTCCGGCCCCGCAACGAGGCTGCGGCGCCCAATTTCGATGCCACGCCTCCAGGCGCTCTCCGCTTCGGCCCGCTCGCCCATTTGCAAATGGACGACGCCCAGGTGCCACCACAAGTATATTCTGTCCGGATCGACCTGCAGTTGCTTCACGAGCAGTTTCAGATTTCGTTCGAGCTTGCGCGACTGGTCACCGTCATATCCTAGGTGATCGATAGTCAGTCCCGAAGCACCCACAACTCTATGATGCTGGGTCACCATGTTGTCGAGGCTTGGCAAAATTGTCTCGTGGATGGCACCTTGAAACCGGATATCGGATTCGTGCCGAAAGAGCCGATGCTCACGATAGGCAGTAAAGCCAGTGCGAGGATGAAAGCGCACCGTGCATGCGCATAAGAGCGAATTGCTGAGCTCAACTTCGAGACTTGCGCGATCATAGCGACGGAGCCGTTCGTCCGCATCTATGTAGAGGATCCAGTCGCCCTCGGCCTGGTCAAGGGCATAGTTACGCGCAGCCGAAAAGTCATCGCGCCATCGATAGTCAAACAGCCGCGCACCACTGGCCATCGCGATTTGGCGGCTATCGTCAGATGAACCAGTATCGACCACAACTATTTCGTCAGCCAGGCTCTCGAGGCTCTGCAGGCAGGCAGCGAGATGGCTCGCCTCGTCTTTGACAATTAGTGCGGCTGAGATCAGCTTTCTCATTGTCGGCAACGCGCACAGCGTGCAAATGCGAAGCCTATCAATAAGAGCACTTCGACCGCCAGCGGAAGCACCTTCTTGAATCGACGGGGCCGCGTCTCCGCGGTTGTGCCAAACTGACGCCAAAGTCGTTGAAATTCTCTGGCAATGGCAGCGATTCCAGTCTTGACGACTCGTGTATTCGAGGTCGCCGGTACACCTGTCGATACCAGCTTCATCTCTCTCGAGCAGGCCTAAAGCTCGCGATTTCTAAGCTCCCTCGCGATATCGCTCTCGCGCTCGCGATCGCCGCAATTGGTAGCGTGCTTTCGCCTTAATAAGTAAGAATTCCTCGAATCGGCCAAGTTCGAACGTATCGGCTATCGCCAAAACAAGCGTTGATCAGGAGCTGCTTGAACTATCGAGGAGATCCGATCCGGCAGAGGAACTCAGACCGCTCAATGCGAGTACGTAGCTTGCGACGCAGAACGCCAGGACTAGCAGATCGCGAAGCAGCTCCGTGCCGGGTCGCAGATTCGACACCGGTCCGAAGCAGCCACAGTTGACATCGAGGCCGCGAACCAATGCTGACCCTATCGCCACGCAATAGGCAGCGGTCGCCACTGCGATGGCGAGCAGTCCAACCCTTCGGTGCCATCCTGTCACAGCGAGGAGCCCAGCCAGAATCTCAAAGGGCGGTATCGACAGGGCTGCTGGCACAATCAAGCCGGCGGGCAAAATCTTGAACGATGCGATGCTGTCGGCAAAAGCTTGCGGCCCGAAACTTTTAGCCCATCCCGCATAGATGAAAAGCCCCCCCACCGCTACAGACATTATCCAAACGATGATTCTATTGTACAATTTCATCGGACCATCAATCCGCTAGTGAGCTTCAGGCATGCCATTGTCGGTCCATCCCTGCCAACCGTCAGTGAACACCTGAACCTGACTGTATCCGAGACTAAGTAGTGCGCCGGCCACGAGACGGCTGTCATGACAGTCGCCACCGGAACAATAGACAACGATCGGTTGATCGCGATGCTGGTCGAGCGTGGGCCGGAGCGCTTTGTAACTCGATGGAAAGTCGTCGCGCGGCAGACTCAAAGCCCCCGGGATATGACCCTGGTCATAGAATGTCTTGTCCCTGGCGTCTACAATCAGCGCCGAGCCGCTCTGAAATATCGTCCGAAATTTATTGAATCCGATCGAATCCGAGCCGTTGAGTTGCATCGGTGGTGCCGCAACCAAATGCGCCAGTTCGGCCGAAAGGCGTTGCTCGGGTGATTGATAAACTAGCGGCAAGGGAGTCGACCGAAACCGATTAATACCAAGTCCGATAAGAAGCGACCCAAAAGCGAGAACGATAACATACAGGAAGTCGCCGACTACACTCGAACGGGTATTCATTTACGAAGCCTATTCTAACTTCCTGTGGCCAGATCTCGATCGTCACTCCGCCACTTTGATTATGAAGGAGGCGCGGTGACCGTTCGCTATTGCCAACACTCTGTAATCACCCGGCGCCAAGCTGACGTTGTTGCCGTAGTGGGTCGTGGAATCACCGGCCATCCCGCTCATTCCACTCATCGCACCCATTGCGCCCGTGCTGATCATCTGCATCCTTACCACTGGTACATCCTGGCGTGTTCCGGCCGGTTTTCCCGAGCTGTCCAGAGCCTGATAGGAAAGCTTCACATTGGCGTTCGTGAGCGCCTTGTTGGTCGCCTTGTCGAAGACATGGACGACCAGGTGATGATTAGGATGCGAGGGAGCGTCGGGCTGGACAGGCTCAGCTCCACCGAGAATCAACATGCCCGATTTGGCCTCGCCCGCGGAAACCTGCTTCGCGGTGGAGAAGGGTTCAGGCGGCAACAGCTCAAGCTTGACGCGGTAAGGTCCGGCGGTTTTGGTTTGGGAGATATCCTCGGCCAAGCATCGCGTAGCCATGAGCACGAGGAGCATCACCAATCCCAGAGAAATCGAACGCTTCATGTTACGTCCTCCTGTTGGTTTGATGTTTAGATAAAGGATCGCTCTTTTCGGCTCTCGCCAGAGCACAAAGGGTTATTGGTGCTCTTCTCAATAGATATCATGCGGCGAATAATACTCGAACAACCTCACTGTTCGCGATGGCCGTACCGCGTGCGCAGTGCATCTCTTATTTGATCGACCGGAGAACCTTCCTTCGCCATCTCGGCAGCGTCCATCGCTTCGCCCGCGCAAATCTCGCACGACGCGCCATGCGTGTCGCGATAGCAGTCGAGCAGGTTCTTGTGACCCAGCACCCGATCGCAACCGCAATAGCAATGGAGCTTTGCGAGCAGTGCGGGGTTCTGCTTGGCGACAATATAGGCTTCTCGTGCGGGACCGATGAATTGAAAAGGATCCAGCACTAGCGGATCGGTGGATTGTATGCCCGCTCGCACTCCTCGCGTGGGACACACAATGCAGCACTTGCCACTGATGCAAAACGGCGCCGAACCAAAAGGTTCGGGGGCTAACAGGTGCCAAACTAGCACGCCGCCACCTACCGTCAGCATTAGAGCACCAAGCGCACCGAGCGAGAGCGAGCGTATCTGCTCGTCGGGTCTCCACCACCGGTGGCTCTGCCGCCTTTCCCTGGGCATCGCTCAGCTCGCACTCAGAGCTTTTCGAAGATCCACTGCCACCTCGTCTGGCTTTACTATTTCTCCGTTATACTCACGCAGCTCTCTGCCATGCGAATCAAGCAGGAAAACTCCAACGACGTGTGACACTGAGCCATCGTCCTCCCGCTCCCGGCGTAACTTGAAGGCCGACAACAGAGCATCTACGTCATTGGGACGACCGGTAAGAAACAACCATCCTGGCTGATTGACACCGTGCGCGTCCGCGTATTGTTTCATCTGCTGAGGTCCGTCATGTTCCGGATCAATCGAAACCGACACCAATGTGAATTGCGTTCCGAGAGCTGGTCCGAGTTGCTTTGCAATTGCATTCATCCGCCCCGTCAGTGTCAAACAGGGACCTGGACAGGACGTGTATATGAAATCCACCAAGACCGGCTTTCCCTTGAGGGATGACAGGTTGACGTTCTTGCCGGTCTGATCGACCAAGTTCAGATCGGGCAAGCAATTGGCGTTGTTAGTGGCATTGTAAGCTCCCGACTGCGATCGGCATCCGACTACGGTGACAAGCGTCAATGCCACGACTGCTAGAAGTCCGGATTTGCTTCTCTTTTGGACGCGAACAGAATCGAAGTTGCGCTTGGTGGCAAATTGTTTCGAATGCATTGTCCAATCGTCTCCCTGGAAAATGGAGTTGAAGAACCGTTGTTCCAACCACCAACCAGTGGCTCTGATTTGCTAGTCCATCTCGGCCGCTCTCAAGGCATCGGCTGCAAGGGCCGATGCTTCGGTCTCCTGAACATATTGGGAAAGCTGGCGCCCGTTGGGAGCAACCAGAAAGAACTCCAGCACATGCCCTACTGTGTTGTTCTCCTCACGCTCCCGCTTCAAATTGAACCGGCCCATCAAGGCGTCGACCGTCGGAGGTGGGCCTGTCAGAAATATCCATCCTTGACGCTCTGCTCCTTGCGCCTTTGCATAATCGTACAATTGCTTTGGACCGTCGTGCTCAGGATCGACTGTGACGGACACGAGCACAACATTCTTTCCGAGATCAGGTCCTAACTTGTCTGCAATTTTTCGCATCCGGGCCGTCATCAAAAGACAGTCGTCCGGGCAGTGGGTATAAATAAAGTCAAAAAGGACGGGCTTCCCCTTGAGCGTCGCGAGCGACACCGTTTTGCCGTATTGATCCGTCAAACTGAGGTTAGGCAGGCAGTCCGCCTTGCTGGAAGGAGGAAACCCTCCGCTCTCCCTTGGAGCCGATTCACTTTGCGGATCCTTGGAGCAACTGGCTAGCGTGAGCGAAATTGCTAGACCCAAAGCGAGGATAAACGGAGGCAGCCGCGACAAATGAGCGATATGAGGCTGTGAGGTTTTCATATCAGCCCTCCGTGATTTGTTTGTCGTCATATGGGCGGTTCATTTTCCTGGCGGAGCGTTTGCTCGTTCGGGATCGATGATCAGGTTAAGCGGAATTCCGCGCGTGGCTGACCAAAACCCGTCCAAAATTAGCTACGGGTTCGGTGAGGGACCGAACAACAAACGACTCGGCGGAAATTTAGCGAAGCAAACTACTCAGACGAGCTGTCTAGGCGGGGGAACGTCCGGTTTGACGCTGCCTTTCAACAGGCGTGATTCGACGGTGGGAGGTAACTCCCTCCATCCTTCGGAGATGGACTCCATACTCCTAACTTGCGGATATACCAGCAGCACGTGCGTAGACGTGGTCGCGATCTGCACAGGATGACATATATCAAGGGCGAGTTCCGGATGCTGTGGTCCGAGGACCAGAACCAAATCTGATGACAGAAAGCCCATGCTGGTGGAAAGAATCACGAGTGCGACGATGACAATTATCGCCGCGCCATGTCTTGATCCTGACCGCTGCATTGCCTGTCGACTCTAGCTCCTCAGAACATTCGTCGCCACTTGGTCAACTCCGCGCTGCTGATTTGGACTTCGTCCCCACGAATCACGTAGTTGAGTTTCCACGGGACGCACGATCCCGCACCGGTCGCCAAGGAACTCATCCTGTATCGGTTTCCGCAGTAGCGGCAAATCACGTAGCCCTTGGAAGACGTGTATCCTTGTCCATATGCGGCACACTCTTCGCACGCATCAACAGCCGCCTCGACGCGGCCGGTTTCATCGCGGGCGACGATGAAACGGACATTAGCGCCGTCATCGCTGGTGTAAATGTAGAACCTGGCCTGACCCGGGCGTAGATCTGCCACGGAGACGGAAATCGTACCCTTGCCGGTAACCTGGATCAGACCAACAGCATCGTTTCTGAGGGCGGCAAATGAGATTGCTGCGGCGGCAAAGACGATCGAGCTAGCTAGCACGATGAGTCCCGACCTGTTCGCACCAAGCCGCAACATACTATAGAGCGCTACACCGGTTTATCATTTCTGTCAAATGGACCGAGCGCCACGAATGCCAGCTCGCGCCGAATCACTGTATCCTTGAACGCAGCGTCCATTTCTGCGATTACTGCAGCAAGTGGCCCACGTCTTTACAAAGCCAACACGACGATCTTTGGCGCTCACGCTCGTCGTGGTTCTCTTCGCAGGTTTCTTGCCTGTGGGTGCCGGCCTTGCGCTGATCTCCACTCCTCGACACGTGGAGTTCTCGCTCGATTTGTGCCATCCGCTTCAAGCTTTCGATACAGTCCAATCAGTACCGATGGCGCGCCTCTCGTCTCCAGTAGTTGAATTTGTGCGGCTGGATTTCGGAATTGTGTCGGACGTAACGCCGCCAACAATTCTTCGTCCTAAATCTCCCCCCGAGAGCCCGCCTCCCGAGCCGATGGCCTAGAAGCTCCTTTTTTGTCATCGATCTTTGATGCGGCGACGCTCAGAGGCCGCATCATGGCTCTGATGGGCAAGATTTTGTGCGCCTTGGCAAGGGAGAAAACGATGAAAGAGTTTATTACGCGCTCGGTCGTTCGGACGATGATCGCGCACCGACTCGAAGTTCTGCTTAAGTACGGAATGCTATTCCTTCTTGGGGCGGGCATCTGCTTCGCGCCCGCTATCACTTGGGCCTGCGCATGCGGATGCGGAGTTTTTGAAGTCGGCACTGCCTCCTTGTTCCCATCAGGAGCCGGAGGCCAGGTCTGGCTGCAATATGAGTACATGGATCAATACATAAACTGGCACGCTACAACGCCTGCTTCCGCGGTCTATAACAATGACAAGTATATTCGAACCCACTTCACGGAAGCTGGTTTTCAATACATGTTCAACCGGAGTTGGGGCATCATGGCCGAGGTGCCCTACTGGTTTCGCGATTACAAGGGGGCGTATTCCGGTGACAATGATGATCTTCAATGGCACGACAACAATTCCATCGGCGACATCCGCATGCAGGCGATGTATACCGGCCTGACCGAGGACATGTCGACCGGTCTGCTGGCGGGAGTCAAAGTCCCAAGTGGTCAATGGAGCTTTCCATACTGGGATCGTGATACCCAGATCGGGACCGGCAGTACTGACCTGCTGCTGGGGGCATATAAGCTTGGTTCGTTCCCGCAAAAGTTGGGATCGGTGCCGCTGACTTTCAAAGATCGTCCTTTCCACTACTTCGTTCAGGTCAACTATGATCTGCCGCTGTGGGAACAGGACCAGTACACTCCAGGCAGGGAGGTCGACGGCGCGGTGGGCGCTTTCTATGACTTCGGCCATGTTGGCGTTCTCAAGGAACTCGCTCCGATGTTTACTTTCCTCGCTTCCGATCGTACGCGAGACACGGGCAACAACGCGGATCCGGCTGACAGCGGTTACACCCGATTCATAGTCGCACCAGGAGGTGAAATAAGAATCGGACCAATCCGAACATACGCCGATATCGAAGTGCCGATTTTTCAAAACATGAGGGGTTACCAGTTGACCGCGCCCTTCGCGACCAAGGTGATACTGAGTTACAGTTTCTGACTCTCGAGCAGTGGGTGACCGATGCATCTGAAAAAACTGTTGCTCACGATCGGACTGCTGCTGCTCACAGTGGGCTCTGCTGGCAGTCCGGCATCCGCGAGCGCGGATGTCGGGCAGCCGGCACCGGCGCTGGTCGTTGACGAGATTGGAGGATCGAAATTCGACCTGTCCGCTCTGCGCGGGAAGGTCGTGATCATCAACTTTTGGGCGACCTGGTGTCCTCCGTGCCGCAAGGAGATGCCCGCGCTCGAGGCCTTCTACAAGCAGTATCATGCGAAAGGAGTCGAGATGATTGGAGTCAGTGCTGATCGTCCGCATGATCGAAGAGATGTGGAGTCAGCGGCGAAATCTCTCAGTTATCCAGTCGCAATGCTCGAAGATGCCAAGGATAATGGCTTTGAAGATCCCAGCTCGCTGCCGGAAACCTTTGTCGTCGACAGATCCGGAGTTATTCGAGCCAAGTTCCTGGCGGACGAAAATGGCCTCAGCGAAGAAAGCCTGACGGCTGCGGTGCAGCCGCTGCTCCAGGCCCAACCCCCGAATGCTTCCTCAACATATTGACGTGTTGTCCAAGTCGCTCGCAGATTTGCGAAACCGACCGCGGCCGCGCCCCCGGGTGCTACGGCGATTCGCCCTATCGGCTTTTGTCGTTTTTGCTGGTTGCGCCTCGAACGACAGCCGGCTCTCGAGAGTGCAGGAGCTTCAAGAGGCGAGCCGGCAAGTCGCCGCGCAAGAAGATCAGTGTATGGCTGCTGCGGTCAAACGCGCGAACGATGCGATCTCAAAGCTCAATGGCACCGACCAAGCAACCAAACAACAAATACAATCGATCGATGCGCAGCGATCTCACGATTTGGCCGAATGCAAAACGACAGCAGACAGCGCCGATCAGGCGTTGTCAGCGCGTGAGCTGGCTGAGTATCAGCACGAAGCCGAAGAGCAACGGGCGCGCGTGTTGATGTTGGAGGTAATCACAGGACCGCCACCGTGACAGTGAGTAGTGCATCCCTGAGATAGAAAGATCTGATTGAGAAAACTCTGCCGGTGAACTTTCAAATACGCTCCAAGCGTAATGAAGCTCTGAATCCATCGAATTGCGATCGAAGAGCGGACGAACCACGCATCGCACTGGTGTACATTGACGCGGGTGGCGGCCATCGGGCATCGGCCACTGCGCTCAAGGTGGTTATCGAAAGGCAGGGGCGGCCGTGGCAGTCGGTGCTCGTGAATCTTCGTGACGTCCTCGGGCCTCGCGACCCCATCCACAGCTGGACCGGAATTCGGATTGAGAACTTCTATAACGAACTTCTCAAGCGCGGGATTACCATCGGCAATGGAATGATGTTGCGTCTCGGACAGGCGATAATCGGGTTTACTCATCAAAGTCTCGTTGATTCGTTTGCCCATTACTGGCGCAAGCTTCAGCCCGATCTGGTCGTATCGCTCATTCCCAATTTCAATCGAGCGATGCTCGAGGGCCTCCGGGTGGCAGATCGTTTATTGTCGCGCGCCAGCACGCCACTCGTCACGATCCTCACCGACCTGGCCGACTGTCCGCCGAGATTCTGGATTGAACACCACGAGCAATACCTAGTCTGCGGTACAGAAGCCGCGGCGCGCCAGGCGACGCTGGCCGGCCATCCGGAAAATAGGATTTTTCGCACGTCTGGCATGATCGTGCGTCCGGAATTTTACGAGGAACCGAATTTCGATCGTCGCCGTGAGCGCGAACGGTTAGGGCTTGATCCGGATTTGCCGACAGGACTTGTGATGTTTGGCGGGTGCGGCTCACGCCAGATGCTCACAATCGCCAAGCGGCTCGCAGCGGCAGGATTGCCTACCCAGATAATCTTTGTTTGCGGGCGCAACGATGGTCTCGCGACTAAACTCAAACAAGTGCGAATGCCGTCGCGGAGCGCTGTCGAGGGTTTTAGGCCGGACATGGCGCGTCTGATGCCTTTAGCGGACTTCTATATTGGGAAGCCGGGGCCCGGCAGCATCAGCGAGGCGCTTGTGATGGGACTGCCGGTCATAGTCGAACGCAACGCGTGGACGATGCTGCAGGAGCGATTCAACACCGACTGGGTTGCCGATAACGAACTAGGTCTGGTGTTGCGTTCCTTTAGCGATGTGGTTCTAGGCGTCGAAATGATGAGCAATCCGCTGCGATTGGCGCATTTTCGCTCGCGGGTCGCATCATTGCGCAATCGCGCAGTCTTCGAGATTCCTGAAATCCTGGCTACCTTAGTATCAGCCTCGGCGTGTCCTGCACCCCTTTGAGATCGAGTCACCAATAGTACTAGGTCGAAGAGACCTGCGAGGTGCCAAATGGCAGGCAAACAACGGTCCAAAGAAGTACAGCGATGGACCGCTGAATCTCGCGCGGAACTTGCGATCAGCCTGGTTAAGGGTGAGACAACGGCGGCCGAGGCGGCGCGGCGTCACGTGCCAAAAGTCGCCGAAGCCGCGTTGCGGGCGCGGCTGAGGGACGCTTCGGGTTGTACCGAACAAGTTTTCCGTCCTCGGTGCGCACGGTGAGCGCGTGTTGATCGTGAGTCCCGCCAACGACGAGCGTGCTGGAGTCCCGCGATCCGCGGCGATGATCAATGACGGCCACAAAACCGAAGCGGTGTATCGGCGCCACGCGATCACCGATACCGCAATGCTGCAAGAAGCCGCCCTAAAGCTCGCTGCTTGCACGACGCCGAAGAGAAACGCCAAAGTAACGCCAAAGTGGACCCCATTTTGGCAGTTTCGTAGAGATTCCGATCTTCAAAATATCGCCTATCTCCTGTACTTTTTAATTCGAGCGAGAGTGGCGGAATGGCAGACGCGCTGGACTTAGGATCCAGTGCCGCAAGGCGTAGGGGTTCAAGTCCCCTCTCTCGCACCATCTCGAGTATAAATCACGAGATCCAGATTTCGAGCTGATCTCGCATCCATCACCGATACTTCGCTGGGTCGTCTAGGGGGCCTGCACGATCGTCCTTGTAGAGGCCGATTTCCACGAAGTCCGCTTCGAATCGCCAATCCACACTTAGGTGAAACTTGACTTCTTCGGCATCGTTACGATAATGAAAATCATTATCACTATCGTCCCGCCCTGTCGTGCGCGTAGCGCCGGAATGGATTCGATCGAATGTGCAGCTCTTCTTCAGCCCTTAAGTACCTGCTCCTGGTCGCTTTGGTCGCTCCCCTGCTCATGAGTTGCGGGGGTTCATCGGGAGCGGGATCGTCTGGTCCAGTTCCGATTCCGCCGGTGCAGAATGCCTGCGCGCGCGCCGTCGCCGGCAGCCTCGTGCAAAACCCGCCCGACCTGTTCAGCAGCAACGGAACGCTCAAGGTTACTTTCTCTTACCAGACCACAACCGATGCGGAGGGGCGCCAGCTCTTCTGCTTTATGACGCCCGATGGTCTGGAGAATCCCACGCTCCACGTTCATCCGGGCGATCAGCTGATCATCAACGTGACCAACAACACGCCCTCGACGCCGGTCGTGATGCAGATCAATCCGCCAAACTGCGGCGCCACCAATCTGACCGGCTCGTCGCTGAATATGCATTTCCACGGCACCAACATCTCGCCAAGTTGTCATCAGGATGAAATCGTCCACACCCTGATCAACTCCGGGCAGGCCTTTCACTACTCGCTCAAGTTCCCCTCGGACGAGCCGCCCGGTGTCTACTGGTATCATCCGCATGCTCACATGCTGGTTGAATCGGCGCTGCAAGGCGGAGGCTCGGGAGCGATCGTCGTTGAAGGTATCGAGAATTTTCAGCCGGCCGTCGCCGGACTCGATCAGCAAATCATGGTGATTCGCGATCAGAACGTCGCCGGCAATCCAACGCCGGGCGGCGATGTTCCCTCATGGGACATCACGCTGAACAACATTCCGATCGCGTACCCGGCGGAAATTCCCGCCATCGTGCAGATGCAGAAGGGAACGCAGCAGTTCTGGCGCGTATCGAATTCGAGCGCCGATACGATCCTCGATCTCCAGGTACAGTTCGATGGAGCGCCGCAGAATCTCCAGATCGTGGCGCTCGACGGAGTTCCGCTCGGATCGCAGAGCTACAGCGGGCAGCCGCAAATCGTCAACGCGACTGACATTCTGATACCGACGGCAGGCCGCGCCGAGTTCATCGTCAACGCACCGCCGGATTCCGTCGCCAACGCCGATCTCATCACGCTCAACATCAATACGGGGCCCGACGGCGATAACGACCCGCAACGGACCCTCGCGACGATCCAGACAGTTGCCGCACTGCCGCTTACGAGCGTCGACGCGCAGAAGAAGATCCCGTCCGCGCGGGGCGCGAAATGGACACAGCGCTTCGCCGGACTTGCCAGCATCGCGCCGGTCGCCTCGCGCATTCTCTACTTCTCGGAGAACAATCCGATCTCACAGTTCTTCATCACCGAGCAGGGTGCGACGCCGACGCTCTTCGATCCAAACAATCCGCCTGCGATCGTGACGACCCAGGGATCGGTCGAAGAATGGACGATTCAGAATCAGACCCTGGAGAACCATGAATTTCATATTCATCAGATCCATTACCTGGTCGAGTCGCAGGACAACTTTGAGATCAACGGCAGCACGCCCGACCCCAGCATCGGGGGACAAATGCTCGATACCATCCAGATACCATTCTGGGACGGCAATCCCGCCCATCCTTATCCGAGTGTGACGGTGCGAATGGACTTCCGCGGCGCGGACATCGGCGATTTCGTCTATCACTGCCATATCGCGGAACATGAAGACGACGGCATGATGGCGATCATCCGCGTGCTCCCGGCTGGAACAATCGCGAATGCGATCGCGAGGATGAAGTTGTACGTGGCGTCACTGCCGATGTTCAATTCACATGATCAGCAGCAGCTCGAAAGAGTTTACGCGTGGTGCGTCAATGGCAGATTGGTCAGGAAACGGCTGACTCGCGCCACGACGCAACGTGAAGTTCGGCCGCCGCAGAACGGCGCGAACGCACCTCGCCCTGCTTACCAGCCGCAGAACGCGAAATTGCGCGAACAAGGGATGCAAACCGCCAGTCGCTAGCCAGCAGATCCAATCGTCGTACACTCCCGCTGCTGCGCCTTAGGGCCGCAGCAGCGGGTCGCTATTTTCATAGTTTGGAGACTAACTGTCAGCAGAATTGCGACAGCAAGTTGCGCGCTTAGTCGCCGTAGTAGCGGCGGTCTTGTTCGTTCTGGATATGGTTGCCGATCGCAAAGCCCGCGGCCGCGCCGCCGAGTCCGCCGATCGCGGCCCCTGCGCCAGGCGCACCGACGGCGGAACCCACGACCGCACCGCCGACGGCGCCGGCGCCGCCACCGATGAGCGTTCCTTTTTCACGCGTTGTCAGCGGCTCGCCCGAGCACGCGGCCAGCGAAACCGTCGCGGCGATCGCCAATGCCAAAATACCAGCCTTCCTGGTTTTCATGATGCTGCCCTCCGGTCCATCAGGTCGGACACTAGAGGAGCATCGGGCATGCCATCGTTAAACCGCCGATGGGAGGCGATCTTTTACGCTCGAGCGGTGAATCAAATACGAAGAGCGTCGCGACCGTGTAAAAATTCATCGGCCGCAACGACCTTAATCGCGAATAGCGAACCTGCTATGGCGCGGGCGCTTGATCGACGAACTTTACGACTTTCGCCTGACATATGACGTCGCAAAACTGGTAATCGCCACCCGCTACGATCTCCGTGTGACAAAGCCCCGGCTGCTCATGATAGCTGATGACGGCGTCAGCGTGAGGAAACTCCTTGAGCGCGCCGATTGCGATCCGGGAAGCGCCGCAGTTCCTATTGACCTCGCGCATCTCGCCGATCGTCTTGAGCTGATGCCCCGCAACCTGCGTGTCGGTCGTCACGACGATCGGTTGCCCAGCTTGCGTCAGCGGCAGCGGCTTGGGCTTCTGCGCGCCGCATCCCGCCAGCGCGATACATAGGGCGAGCACAACCCGTTTCATCGTGACGACCATCGTTTCACCTACGGGCGATAGCCCGGCAGCCGCGCCTGCATCGCATTGGGATATTCGACGGGCAGCGCGCTCGCCTTGTCGAGCGTCGCCAACTCCTGCTCGCTTAGCTTGAAGCCGAGGACTCCCAGGTTTTGATCGTTCTGCTCGGTGGTGCGTGCACCGTAGATCGTTGAGCTGACCGTCGGCTGCTGCATCACCCAGGCGAGTGCGATTTGCGATACCGCCCTGCCCCGTTCCCTGGCGATTTGCTCGACGGCCTCGAGCGTCGTGTAATTGCGCTGATCGGCCAGCCGGCCCCAGAGATCCATCTTCGCAAGGCGGCTGTCCTCGGGCGGCTTCTGACCCGACTTGTACTTGCCAGTCAGGAAACCGCCGCCGAGCGGGCTCCACGGAATGACGCCGATTCCTTCGCTGCGGCATAGCGGAAGCAGCTCGCGCTCGATCTCGCGCGATATGAGGCTGTATTGCGGCTGCAGGCTGTCGAAGCGCGCGAGCCCGTGCTTATCGCTCACCCAAAGACTCTTCATCAGTTGCCACGCGGCAAAGTTCGAACATCCGATGTAGCGGACTTTGCCGTGGCGCACGAGGTCGTCGAGCGCGCGCATCGTCTCTTCGATCGGAGTTTCGAAGTCCCAGCTGTGGACTTGGTAAAGATCGATATAGTCGGTTTGAAGCCGCTTAAGGCTACGCTCTACCTCAGCCATGATGTGTCCGCGCGACAAACCGATCTCGTTGGGACCGACCGGCTTGCCGATGAATACATTGGCGTTGAAACGTACTTTTGTCGCCACTACCAGCGAACTGCGCCGCGGCCCAAGGATTCGCCCAAGGATCTCCTCGGAGGCCCCGGCCGCGTAAACATTGGCGGTATCAAGAAAATTGCCGCCGGCGTCGATAAATTTATCCAGAATATTTGCGGCCGTCGCTTCGTCTGTCTCACGTCCAAACGTCATGCATCCGAGGCATAGCTCCGAAACTTTGAGGCCGGTCGCACCAAGTCGCTTGTATTCCATTGATCTTTTTATCTCCCAAGGGCCGAAGTTTAGTCGCTCCGCAATCGAAGGCAATCGAAAATCTTTCGCGATGAATATTTTGAATTGGAGTCCGTCTCTATAATCGGGTGCTCAACGGCTCTGGCACCCACTGGTTGGATGCTCCTCCCACCAACCGGGTCACCGCTCGCCGCCTAAGCGAGCGGCCGCTACGAACAGGCGGGCGTTATGGAGTCCCCCCCCTCCATCAATCGCCCGCCATTTTTTTGTCCTCCGCATTTTCCATTCGCGACGCGTTATGCCGCTCGATGCGGGTAACTGTCAGTTTATGCGACTGATTCACGCCGTGCGCGCGCGAGAGTGCCGCGCAGCTTGACACCGTTGATCTGCGCAGTCATCGTTTCGCCTCGATGTCCAAGCGGATTAAGTGGCTGATTCTCGCCCCGGTTATCGCTTTCGTTTTCGGCGCCTTGCTCATGAGCTGCAGTGGCGGGAGCAGTACTGAGGAATTTCCGCCGCCTGCGGTTTTGATCGCGCTATCGCTTTACGACGGCACGCCATTTCCTTCGACGCCGACTCCCGTACCCACGACCGGCCAAACAAATCCAACCGCCACTCCGACCTTCACGCCTCGCCCGATCGCTGCTCCAACAGCTTCGATTACGGTGGGTTCAACCATAAATTTCGGGGACCAGGGGACCTTCGAGGTCAACGGGCAACCTGGGTTGCTAAAGTTCTCCGACCTGACGTCAACCTCGCTCTTCACCAGTAATAATCCAAGCGTTCTCCTGGCACCTCCGCAAAATGCGCCGACTCCCGGTACCTACACTGGAATCGCCGACGGATGCGCCTGCGTAAGAGCCAGCAATAGCAACCTTTCAACTGATGCCGTTTCTGTCCTCGTATTTTCCTCAGCCACTCCGACTCCAACTCCCTGTGCTTGCCCTACGACAGTTCCCACGCCGACCCCGGCGGCCGCAGTCACATCCGCCGTCGAGAATGCGGCGGCGATCACGCCGAGTGCGGCCAATAATGCCGGCATCGAATCGTGGGTATTCGATGCGAAGGCCAATCTGAGCGGGCAGATCGTTGCTGGCGTTGATGGAACGATCTACTTCATCACCGCGGATCACGTGTTTCATGCTGTAAGTAACCAGGGCAAGGAAGTGATGCGCAGGGTCGCGAGCGGCTCGTCGCCGATTATCACTTCGAACGGACTCATCGCGTATCTCAACGGCTCCAGCCTCGAGGCTCTCAATCCCAACGGCAGCCTCGCGTGGACCGCAGCAGTCGGCAGCGGCGCCGGACCAATCGCAACTAATGGCGACACCATCTACGTCGCGACGTCCAGTGGACTCGTATCCGTCAGCACCTCGGGCCAGGTGAAATGGAACGTCGGCGCGGGCAGTATTGACGCGTCCGCGGCCACGGCCGAAGGTATCGTCATCGCCGCCACGCATGGCGGCCTCAGTGCGTTCGCGCTCGATGGCGCATCGTCGTGGACATTTTCGCCGACGGGCGGATTCTCGGGCGGCCTCGCCGCGCAGGGAGACACCGTCTACGCCGGCTCAGCCAGCGGCGCGGTTTACGCAATCGACGATAGCACTGGCAAAGTGAACTGGGAGGTGAGCCTGCCGGCAGCGATTTCCGCAGGCCCGGCCATCGGCGACAGCGCAACGATCTACGTCACCGCGGGATCCGTCTATGCGATCTCGTCGAGCGGCAATATCCTATGGCAACAAACCGGCTCGCCGACCGCCGATGGACCGATAGTTGCCGTAGGCGCGCAAGACGTCTTCGATGCGGCCGCCGATGAACTGGCGATCGTGCTCGGCGCCGACGGCGGCTACATCTGGTCATCCCGCAGCTTCGGCCAGATCGTAACGGCCACGTCAGCCGCAGGAATCATTTACGTAGGCACGTCAGACGGCAAAGTATTCGCCGTCCGCTAGCGCAAAGGCATCGTCACGAAGCGCGCTGCGGAGCACGAGCGCCGAGGTCGGGCAGGATTGCGGACCAAACAGCAAGCTTGCTCCGCCGCGACAACACATCAAGGTTGATCCGCTGCGACAATTCTCATCCCCCTTTCCGTGCGGGAAGGGAAGTTGCGCTCGGGCGATTCGTCGCTCAGATTCCCGGGCTGCGGGTGTAGCTTACTTCTTTTTGGGGGCGCGCCAGATGTCGGGCTTCTTGTTGGCCGTCATCTCGGCGAGCGAGGTTAGCTCTACCTTCTTCGGTTCTACGAACAGCAAGCCGAAGTCCGGGGATTCGGGGCCGGCGGGCCAGAATTGTGCAAGATCGTAATCGAAGATCTTGCTCGTCCATACGCGCTTCTTCTCGGCCACATCGTCGATGAACTTGGCGCGGCCCGTCACCGTCAGATGAATCATCTCGGGGCCGACCGCATAGAATAGCTCGACGCGCGGATTGCCCTCGATATGGGCGGCCTTGGGCGAGGTGCGCCCGGTCGCGATCCAGAGCCGATCGCCCTCAAACGCAGGATGCACGACGCGAACCTTGGGCTGATTTCCCTTGGCGGTCGCCAGATACGCCCAAGTCGCCTTTGATGCAATTTGGTGAACTCTCTGCCAGAACGCCGCCTCGTCCATCTAAAGCCTCCACAACTTGCTGAAATTATCCGCACATGACGCTTGTATTAGCGCCGCGTGTCTTAAGCTGCTCAGAAAACTTACACTGCCGCTCTGGCCTCGGGAAGAGTGTGGACGAAAAGCCTTGCCGTGTTTGACACTTTCATGGAGCACCGATAGCGTGAGCCACGGTCAGGAGTAACTACCCAAGGTGGAACGTCAGGCTCGACGCGCGCAGGTTCTGCGCCACGCGAAACGGATTTTTGCCCGCAAGGGATACCATCGCACCAACGTCGCCGACATCATTTCGCGCGCTGGAATCGCTCGCGGAACCTTCTACCTTTATTTCCAGAACAAGAAGGATCTGTTCGAGGAATTGCTGGAACAGGTCGTGACTGAGGTGAGAGAGCGCGTGCTGCGGCTGCGCGTTGGCACGGACGAGCCCAACCCCGTCGAGCAGCTCCGCGACAACCTGATTCGCGTCCTCAGCTATCTGCTGACCGAGCGCGAGCTGACCGACATCCTGCTCAACCATTCGACCGGCTTTGATCGCGAGCTCGATGAGCGCATTCAGACGTTTTACGACCGCATCGCGGCGCTCATTCAGCGCTCGCTCGACCTCGGCGTCCAGATGAACCTGGTGCGCGGATGCGACACCCGAATCGCCTCGTATGCGATCCTGGGAGGAATCAAGGAAGTCGTCGCGATGGCCTCGCGGACCGAGAACAGCGACTTCGGCACGCTGGCCGAGGAAATCCTCGCGATGGGCCTGCGCGGAGTGGCGCGTCCGGAGCTTCTGGCGAGCGGCCTGCTCGATACAAAACCCAATGGCGGAGCGGCTTCCGAGGCCGGCTCTTTTTTTGGACCAAAACTAGACTGACATGTCAGTTTCTCGATCGAAATCGGCGCAAACGGCGCGCCCACGAAGCGGATCGATTGCTTTCTACGATCTCGACGGCACGCTGGTTGACCTCAACCTCGTGCATGCGACCGTTTATATCCTCGCCAACCTTGGCGAATGGTCGAATCGCGCGAGCTACCTGCTGTCGTTCGCCGCGCGCCTGCCGCGGATCTTTATCGCCGAGCAAAACGATCGCCGCCTGCTGAACAAGGAGATGTTCGCCGTGTTCCGCAACGTATCGCGCAGCCGGCTCCGCGCGCTCGGCGAAGAATATTGCGAGCGGATCCTGGTGAAGCATCTTTATCGGCGCGCAGTCGAAATGATCGAGGGCAATCGCGCGGCCGGCATCGAGCCGGTCCTCGTCACGGGCTCGCCCGACTTCGTTGTCGAGCCGCTAGCTCGTCATCTCGGAATTGCCGACTTCGCCGCGAACCGATTCATCTATCGCGCCGGCCGCGCCACGGGGCGCCTTGCCGAGCCGATCATGGCAAGCGACGAGAAAGCCGATTGGTGCGCCGCGTATGCCGCCGAGCGTGGAATCGATCTGCGCGATTGCTGGGGCTACGCCGACTCGCATTACGATCTGGCGTTCCTCGCCGCCCTCGGCCATCCGGTGTGTGTCAATCCCGACCGCAAACTGCGCACCGCAGCGGCGAGCCGTCATTGGCCGATCATCCATTTCGAAAAATCTACCAACGACGAGCGCGAGGATTTCGACGCCGTCCTGTCGAACCTGGGAGAACCGGATGGCGCGTCCTGAGAGCAGACTTAAAGAACTGAAGCCCGCGGAGTTGCGCCATGAAGTCGGCGCGCGCCGCGAGCTGGTCGTCACGACCACGCGGCGCTCCGAAAGCCGCCTGATTCCCTATGGCGAGGAGTTCCTGTTCGAGAAGCTGCCGGTCGGCACACGCGTGATCTATCCGCCGCCGCCACTGGAGCCGCTCGCCGATCCGGACCAGGCGATTCGCTATGCCCTGCTCCGTCCCGAAAATCAGGACCCGCTCTTCGCGCAGCTAAATCCCAACATGCGCGTGACGATCGCGATCGACGACATCAGCCTGCCGCTGCCTCCCATGCGGCGGCCCGATATCCGCGAGCGCCTGCTCAACCAGGTGCTGCAGACTCTCGCCGACTACGGTGTCGATGACGTCCATCTGATCGTCGCCACGTCGCTGCATCGGCGGATGACCGAGTCTGAGATCCGCCGGATGGTGGGCGAGAAGGCCTTCAAGCAGTTCTGGCCCGATCGGCTCTACAACTTCGACGCGGAGAACCGCGCCGAGATCGCGATGCTCGGCAAGACCGATCACGGCGAGGAAGTATGGCTATCCAAGCGCGCCGCCGACTCGGACCTCGTCATCTACCTCAACATCAACCTCGTGCCGATGGATGGCGGCCACAAGTCGGTTGCCGTCGGGCTGTCGCCATACCAGAGCCTCAAGTATCACCACGACGCCAAGACCCTGCGCGACAGCCATTCGTACATGGACCCGAAGCATTCGGCGCTCAATCGCTCGGCAGAGCGGATGGGCCGTCTCGTGCAGAAGAATCTCAAGGTTTTCCAGATCGAGACCGCCGTTAACACGCGGATGTACGGCTCGACGATGGACTTCCTGCACAAGAACGAAGACAAGTTCACCGACTGGGATCACACTCGCCTCAAGGCGTTCCAGTTCGCGATGCGCAATCTGTCGCCCGAGATGCGGCGCCAGGCGCTTTACAAGTACGCCTCGCCGTTCGGGATGATCGGCGTGTGGGCGGGCGAGACCGAGGCCGTCCATCAGAAGACGCTGGCCAAGGTTTTTCAGCAATACGCGGTGCCGGTGAAAGGCCAGTCCGACATCCTGATCGTCGGCGTGCCTTACATCTGCCCCTACAACGTCAACTCGATCATGAATCCGATCCTCGTCCAGTGCACGGGGATGGGCTACCTGTTCAACATGTATCGGAACAAGCCGCTGGTGCGCGAAGGCGGCACTATGATCATCTGCCATCCGCTGCGCGACGAATTCCATCCAGAGCATCATCCGAGCTACATCGAGTTCTTCCATCGATGCCTCGCGGAGACCACTGAGGCGACCGAGCTCGAGCATCGCTTCGAAGCCGAATTCGCGCGCAACCCGACCTACATCCACATGTATCGCTACGGCCACGCCTATCACGGCGTGCATCCCTTCTACATGTGGAACTGGGGCGAGCCCGCGCGCCAGCACGTCGGGCGCGTGATCGCCGCAGGATGCGAAGAGCCTGCGGTCGCGGCGCGCATGGGATGGGACAGCGCCGACACGCTCGAAGAGGCGGTCGGCATGGCAACGTCGGACCTCGGACGTTCAGCATCGATAACGTATCTGCATCTGCCTCCTTTGGTGATTGCCGATGTCGAATAACAACGGCCGTCGAAACGGGGTTGTGCGCATCGCAGGCGCGATGCCGCCGCTCGAACAGGTCTTCAAAGGCCGCCGCATCCTCGTCACCGGTGCGACAGGCTTCCTCGGCAAGGTGTTCCTGAGCCTGATGCTGCGCTGGCATCCCGAGGTCGAGCGCTTCTACCTGCTCATCCGCGGCGATCGGCGCGGCGCCAACAATCGCTACCGCCGCGAGATTCTCGATTCGCCCGTGCTCGGCCCCGTGCGCGAGTATCTTGGCGATCAGTATGACGCGGTGATGGCGAAAAAGATCGTTGTGCTGCCCGGCGATATCACCGAGCGCGGGCTGGTCAATGACGAAGACGCCGAACTCGTGCCCGAGCGCCTCGATGCGGTCGTTCATAGCGCGGGTCTCGTCAACTTCGAGGCGTCGCTCGAAAAAGCCATCGGCATCAACGTGACCGGCGTCCAGAACGTGCTCGAATTCTGCCGCCGCACCAAGGCCGCGATGATCCACATCTCGACCTGCTACGTTGCCGGCGACGACGACGGCCATCGCTACGAAGATCAGATTCCCGTCAATTGGTGTCCGATCGGCAAGAAGAGCTTTCGCCTCGAGCGCGAGATCCGCGACGCGCTGTCGGCGATCGAACGCGTCGAGGCTGAATCGCGCGACCAGCTTCATCAATCCGAGTTTCGCGAAGAAGACGATACTGGCGAGGAGCACGTCGCCGGCCTCGAGCATCGCCGCAAGCAATGGGTCGAAGATCGCCTGAAGGACATCGGGCGCAAGCGCGCGCTCAGTTGGGGATGGCCCAACACTTACAGCTACACCAAGAGCCTCGGCGAGCAGCTCGTGCTCGCGGCGCGCGATGAACTTAATGTCACGGTGGTGCGACCCGCAGTTATCGAAGGCTCGCTCACCTTTCCCTTCCCCGGATGGAACCAGGGCGTCAACACCAGCGCTCCGCTCGCTTACCTGGCTGGCCGTGGCTATCGCCTTTATCCCGCCAATCCGGATCTTGTCCTGGATGTGATCCCGGTCGATCTCGTGGCGCAGGCGATGATTCCGGTTCTCGGCGCGCTGCTCTTGAAGCGCCAGCGGCCCATCTACCAGCTCTGCACCTCGGACGTGAATCCCCTCACGATGAAGCATCTCGTCGAGCTGACCGGCCTCAGCACGCGGCGCGAGCAGCGGCGCGAAGGCGGCGCGATGGCGTGGATCGGGCCGCATATCGAGGCAACCGTCGTCAAATCGAGCACCTACGACTTGGGCAGCGAGACCCTGCCGCGCGTGCTCAAGCAGGCGACTGAGTTTATCCGTGAGGCGGTCGGCGAGGACAATGCGATAGCCAAGCGGCTCGACAGTGCGATGGGCGACTTCAAGGAGAACGCCGGCATCGCGCGCGAGCTGGTCGAGGTCTATCGGCCATATATTCAGGAACTGGTTTACACCTTCCACGCGAAGAATATCCGCGCGCTCTACGCGGAGCTCTCTCCTGACGATGCGCGGCATCATCCATTCAGCGCCGAAAAGATCGATTGGTACGACTACTGGCTCAACATGCACATGCCCGGGCTGCGCAAGCACATCTTCCCGCAGCTTGATTTGCATACTCGTGGGCGTCCAAGAGGATTGCCGCGGCGCAAGAGCCTGGTGGAGATGCTCGACCGCTCCGCGGATCGTCACGGCGCTGAGATCGCGCTCACGGCGCGGCGGCAGTCGGGCGAATCCACCTCGATGTCGTATCGCGAGCTGCGCGACAAGGCGCATCGCGCGGCGCTGCTGCTTCAGACCCGCGGCGTCAAGCCGGGCGATCGCGTCCTGCTCATCAGCGAGAATTCATCCGACTGGGTGCTCGGTTATTTCGCCATTTTGTATGCAGGCGCAGTCGCGGTTCCGCTCGATCATCTGATTTCAGCCGACGAGCTCCAACCGATTTGCAAGATCGCGGAGCCGACCGCGGCGCTGCGATCCGCCGAAGTGCACGAGCATCTTGGCGACGGTATCCGCAAGAGCGCCGGCGCCAGGGTTATTGAGCTCGACCTCGCCGAGCTCGGCCGCCCGTTTATCTTGAAGGGCGACGTCAAGCCGGCGCCGCCGCCCGAACGCAAAGCGCTCGCTTCGATCGTTTTCACCTCGGGCACGACCGGCGCGCCGAAAGGCGTGATGCTCACGCATGGGAACTTCGCCGCGGAAGTGGCGATGCTCTCGCGGGTGTTCGTGCTGGGCAACGATGACATCGTGCTCTCGCTGCTGCCGCTCCATCACACGTTCGAGTTCACGTGCGGGATGCTGCTACCGCTCGCGAGTGGCGCGCAGATCGTTTATCCGCTCGGCGTCGATGCGAAAACGCTCTCGCGCACGCTCGCCGACATCCGCCCGACGGCGCTCATAGGAGTGCCTGCGCTGTGGGAGGCGATCCATCGCCGCACGATGGACGAGGTCGAGGAGCGCGGGCCGTTCTTCGCCGCCGCGTTCAGGCAGCTTCGCAAATGGAACAACTCGCTCGACGGCGACTACGGCGTCAACGTCGGCTCGATCGTTTTTCGCCAGGTGCATTCCGCGCTTGGCGGCCGGCTTAAACTTGCAGTTAGCGGCGGCAGCGCCCTGCCCCGCCGCGTCGCCGACTTTTTCAACGATATCGGCGTCAAGCTGCTCGAAGGCTATGGCCTCACTGAAGCGTCGCCGGTGCTGTCCGTCGCTCGCCCTGACGAGGCGCTGTGTTCGGGCGCGGTCGGCAAGGTGCTGAACGGCGTTGATCTCAAGCTCGTGCCGGAAGGTGCGGAGGTCGGCGAGATCGTCGCGCAGGGTCCGAACGTGATGGCGGGTTACTATCGCAATCAGGCCGCCACCGACGAAGTGTTGCGCGACGGATGGCTGCATACGGGAGATCTCGGCCGCTTCGATGCCGACGGTCGGCTCTATATCGTCGGCCGCGCCAAGGAAGTCATCATCGATTCCGGCGGTAACAATATTTACATCGACGAGCTCGAAGAGGTTTACGGGCATTCCGCGTATGTGAAGGAGCTCGCCGTCGTCGGCCTCAAGGTCGGCCAGGGCGAGCAGGTTGCTGCGCTCGTCGTGCCCGCGTATGCGCGCGGAGAGAGCCGCCGCACCGTGGAGGAGCGGCTGCGATCGCATTTCGATCAGGTCGGACAGAAGCTCAGCGCGCACAAGCGCATCCGCATTATTCGCTTCACCGACGCGGAACTGCCGCGCACGCGCACTCGCAAAGTCAAACGCAGCGAAGTTGCCAACCTGTTGCGCCTGATGCTCGAGGCGCGCGGCGACAACAAGGAAGTCGCGGCCAGCGCCGAAATCGAGCAGTGGCTGGCGCAGGCCCTCGCGCAACTCTCTCCAGATCCGGTCACGATCACGCCGGGGACGCGCCTCGTCGAGGATCTTGGTCTCGATTCGCTGGCGATGGCGGAGCTGGGCGAGTTGCTCGGCGAGCATGCGAGCCGCGATATCGCGCCCGAAGAAATTTCCGATCTGCGCACCGTCGCCGATTTGCAGAAGCTCGTCACCGAGCCCAACGCGCCGGGACGCACGCGGCTTCCGTCCTATGCGCGGTTCGCCGACCCGTTCATCCCCAAGTTGCCGCAGCCGCTGCGGTGGCTGGGCCGACTGGCGGTGCGCGGCAGCGAACGGCTCGCGTTCGACACGTGGCTCAAGCCGAAGATCATCGGCGCGGGGAATATCCCGGCCAACAGCAACTTTGTTGTCGTCGCCAATCATTCGAGCCATCTCGATTTTGCGCTGCTGGGTCACGCCTTCGGCCCGCTGGGACGCGATCTGCGCGTGCTCGCGGCCAAGGATTACTTCTTCAACACCAACGCGCGGCGCTTCCTGGCGGCGAACTTCACCAACATGATTCCGTTCGATCGCGAGCGCGCGCAGCTCGAGTCGCTCGAAGATGCACTCGGTCAGCTTGCGGCCGGCCGCTCGGTCCTGATGTTCCCCGAGGGCACGCGCTCGCCCGACGGTAAGATCCAGGATTTCAAGAGCGGCGCGGGCTTCCTCGCGATGCGCAGCGGATGCGACGTGCTGCCGGTGTTGATTCGCGGGACGCACGCCGTGCTCGGCAAGGGTAGCCTGTTCCCGAAGCGCGGGCCTGTGGAAGTGCGAATCGGCAGAGCGATCAGCGCGGCACAGTTGCGTATCGCTTCAAACGACGGCGAAGGTGCAGGCGCATACCGCAAGATCGCCGACATGCTGCGCGACGCGGTAATCAGCCTCGTGCCGAAGCGCAAAGCCGCCGCCACCGCACCGTTGGTGGTCTCGCGCCTGGCGCCGTCGGCGGAGCCGCATCCAGAGAATCGCTCGCGCAAACACGCACGGCACGCCGAACGCCGCCACGCCAAGGGTTGATGCGAAGAATAAAGGGATGGCGTGACAACTCGTCGTCTCCTGTCGGCCCTCTTCTCGATTCTGAAATCCCTCTCCCTGGTCAGGGAGAGGGATTTAACCGGATAAGAAAAGGTGATCAGAATCTTTGCAAGATTCTTTTCGCAATTGCGTTTCTCGCGATCGCGGTCGCCATGGCGAACAATGCGCTCGCCTGGGATTCGCAGACCCACCGGATGATCGCAGACCTAGCGATCGCCACGCTGCCGCCTTCGCGGCTGAAAGACTTCTTTTCGGCCAACTCCGAGACGCTGCAACAATATTCGACCTATCCCGACACGGTGCTGCGCGATCGCTATGGCAGGGCTGAGGAGCGGCGGCATTTTATCGATCTCGAGGTCTACGGCTCCGATCCGTGGTCGGTCCTGGTGCCGGACCGCGCGGCGATGATCAAAAAATTCGGCGTCGCCACCCTCGATCGTTCAGGCACGTTGCCGTGGACGATCGAGGAAGTCGCCGACGAATCCCGTCGCGAATGGAAAAGCGGCAACTGTCCGCAGGTGCTGCGCCTGTCGGGATATCTCGCACATTACGTCGGCGACGCGAGCCAGCCGCTTCATTCGACGATTCACTATGACGGTTACAATTACCGCGACCGGGGTGTGCACGCGCGAATCGAGAAAGCCGTCGATTTGGACCTTAACGACATTTACCGCGAGTCTTCGATGGTTCCATCGGTTGTGCCGGTGAGCAGCGTCTGGGACGTCGCGACGGCAGAAATTCGTGACGCCAGCAAGCACGTCAACGAATTGATAGAAGCTGACCGCTCAGCCCGTCGCGGATCCGACGATCGCGAAGATTACGATCGCAAGCTGATGAAGCTGGAGCGTCCGCTCTTTGCCTGGCAAATCCATCGTGCAGCGTCGGTGCTCGCATCAATTTGGCTGTACGAATGGCATCAGGCGGGGAGCCCGATCGTCTGCCAGAATGCTATCATGCGAAATATCGTTCCTGCGCGGTAAATTGCCAATCACGACAAAGCCGCTGGAATACAACCGCAATCAACGGTTAAATAAGTCGCAATGGATTGGTGGACGCAGCGGCATAATGGACACCTCCGGCCCATACGGAACGGGCGTCCGTCCGTCAGCGAGATCGTGCACGAGATCCTCGTCGGCGAATATCCGCGCGATGCCGACGTCGAATGGCTCAAGCACGAGCATGGCGTGACTGCCGTTCACAATCTCCAGGATGACGAGGATCTCAGCGTCAACGGCCTCGACATTCGCGCGCTGCGCGACAAGTACGAGCATCACGGAATCAGGTTCGTGCGCACTCCGATTCAGGACGGCAGCTCCGACGAGATGGCGGCACGGCTCAAGGCCGCGCTCGACGATCTGCACAGCCTCGTCGGCAGCAAGGAGCGCGTCTATCTGCATTGCAACGCGGGACTAAATCGCGCGCCGACGCTCGCGATCGCCTACCTGCGGGCGCATCGCGGGATGTCGCTCAACGAGGCGATGGCGCACGTCAAGGCGCGGCGCGCATGCGGTCCCTTCATGACGGTGCTCGAAGATTACTTCGGCCCGCGCGACCTCAAGCCGGACAAGTAGGATGTCATCGAGCGGCGCCGCTCATAGCATCGCGAGGGCCGTGCCGAAACAGCGGATGCTGACGATATTCGCCTGGGGCGTACATCTGTACACCGGCCTCGGTGCGGCGCTCGGCTTCCTCGCGCTCTACTTCGCGGCCGAGGGTGACTTTCGCAATTCGTTCATTGCGATGGGTGTGGCGACCTTCATCGATTCGAGCGACGGTCCACTCGCACGCCTGCTCAACGTCAAGCTGCGCACACCCAGTTTCGATGGTGCACTCCTCGACAATATCGTCGATTATCTCACCTACGTCGCGGCGCCCGTGTTCCTCATGATCGAGGCCGGCATCATTCCAGATGACAAGCTCGGCCTGGTGATTGCTTGTTTTGTGATGGTAGCCGCGAGTTACGGCTTCTGTCAGACCAACGCCAAGACCCACGACCATTACTTTCTGGGTTTTCCCAACTATTGGAACCTGATCGCCTTCTACCTCTTCTGCCTGGAATGGGGCCGTTTTTTCAACCTCGCGATCCTGCTCAGCTTCGGCATCTTGGTGTTCATCCCGATTCGGTTCATCTATCCGAATCGCACCGTGCCGCTCAGGCCGCTGACGCTTTCGCTCGGAATCGCGTGGGCGGGTATCACGATCTTCATGCTCTTCATGCTGCCCGAGGTGAACCGCGTGCTGCTGTTCGCGTCGCTCAGTTTCATCGCGTATTACCTGGCCGCGTCGCTCTTCCTCCACGCCCGCGTTGTGAAGGCGCATCGCTAGTTCGCGATGGCTCTGCCGGCAGGAGCCGCGCGCGCGGCGGGCACGAAAGACTGGCTCGAAGTAATCGCCGCTGACTCGCCGCTGCTTTTGATCGCGCCGCACGGCGGCCGCGCCGAGCCGCGCACGCGCGCGATCCTGCATCCTAAGGTCAACGACCTGCATACCGCCGCCATCACGCGCGAACTTGCCGCGCGGGTCGGAGCGTCGGCCCTCATCAATCATGCGATGGATCGCAATCGGCTCGACTGCAACCGGATCGCGCAGATCGCCGAGAGCGCGCCGTGGCTGCTCGAGATGATCGACGAACGCCTCCGCGAGATTGTCGAACGTCACGGGCGCGCGACGATCCTGCTCATCCACGGATGGAATATCATCGAGCCTCGCGTTGATTTTGGCCTCGGTCTGAAATTGCTTGGCGGCGAGCTGCGGCCACCCGGAGCAGCGCACGTCTCGGCCAGCGACGAGTTTATCCGCGGGCCGCTGGCGGCGTTCGCTTCGCGTTTGCGCGAGGGTGGTATCAAGCCGAGTTTCGGGATGCGCTATCCCGCCGGCGGTGCGCAGAACCTCTTGCAGGCCTTTACGCGGCGTCATCGCGAGAGCACCGTCGCCGCATTGAGAGCGATGGCGGAGACCGCGGACAGCGGAACCCTCGATGCGCTCCAGCTCGAATTCTCCGTTGCGTGCCGGATGCCGGGGCCGCTGCGCGAGCGGTGCATCGACGCGATGGCGTCGGCGTTCGCGCCTTCATCGAAAATCAAGAACACGGAAAGCGGTGGCACGCCGATCATTCGCATGCCGCGTCCGAAGCTGGTGTCGCCGGTGGCCAAAGCTCCACCGCCTCAGCCGACGCGGGTCGGCATCGAGCTTTACGACCCCGCCTCGCGTATCGGGGCGATGGCGAGTTTCGATCTCGGCGCGGGCGGATTCGGCGCGCGTATCATGATCCTGCTCGGCGCGCGGCGCGTTGCGCTCTTCACAGGCGAAGGCCGCGTCGAGCGAACCGAAAGAGGCATCGCGCTGGGCGCGTTGAAGCTCGATCAACACGGCGAATCGCTCAAGCTATCGTTCGATGGCGCGGCGGTGATCGTGCCCGACAGCACCGAGTATCTAAGTATTGAACGCGCACTCGCGTCGGGGCGGCTCGATCCCGCATTGCGCATCAATGTCGAGCTGACGCCGTTCGGGACGCCGCTCGACCTCGCGGAGATCCTGGTCGCGGCGAAGGACCCGGCGCGGCTTGCGACCGCGCTCGCGTCGTTCGGCAAAATCGATGGCGAGATCGTGGTCGAAGGCGATGCGCGCGCGCTCGGCGGCCACGCGCGCGCCGGAGTCTCATTCACCGGACTTGGCCCCGCGAAATTCGCATCGCGCCGGATGGCCTGGGTATGCTTCGATGCAAGCACCGCGCTCGAGATGCGTCACACCACGAGCGACGCCGGCGACGAGCTGCGGTCCGCGCGCGTCATGACTGATGGGGAATGGCGCGAGCACGAATTGTGTTCACTAACGCTCGAAGCTCCTGAAGTCGAATCGCCACCCCATCAGATGGAAGCGGAGATCGCCGCGGCGGACGCAACGAAGCGGCGCATCGTCGGCAATCCCGAGAGCTTCATTCCGCTCTCGCGCCCGGGGCCTGACGGGTCGCGGATTTACACCGCGCTCGGATTCGCGACTTTCACGATGGACGAGCGGTCGGGCAGCGGGATGTTCGAGTACTCGCGCCGCGCGTCATCGGTGATGACGGCGGACTCCAGCGAAGAAGGCGACGATCCGGATTAACCAGCGAGCGGCGGCGCAGAGACCGCGACAGTCTCGCGGGCGCGCGCGGTCAATATTGTATCAATGTGATTTGCGAGATCGCCCAGGCATTTGCCGGTCGGCGTCGTGGCATACTCGCGCACGAAGATCGTCGCTCGATCGGAAGACTCGGCCAGCCGCGGCTCGAACGGGATTCGCGCGAGCAATGGAACGGACAGTCCGTTCGCAAGCGCGAGTACTTCGCCCTCCGGCCACAGCGGCCGCACCGCGCGGCAACTGTCGCAGTTGAAGCCGGCCATGTTCTCGACGATGCCACTTACGGGAATCTTGGCGGCAACGAGATACTCGACAGCGCGGCGTAGAGCGCGCGACGCATGCGCGGACGGATTCGTCATCACGAGCGCACCCTGCAGCGGCAGGAGCCGCGTCAGCGCATGTAGGCGATCGAGACCCGGTGCGAGGTCGACAATGATCAAGTCGAGAACGCCGAAACGGGTCTGCGCGAAAATCCGTGCCAGCGCGTCGCTTGATTTCATCTCAGCCGGACCGTGATGAGAGTTGCCCTCGAGAGCAGGCTCCTCGACGAGAAAGGTGACCGGAGGCGGCTCGCCGCCGGGCAGCATGTCGCTCGACACCATCCGAAGTCCGTGGGGACCCGACGCGGGCTCGATTCCTTCGAGCATCGGCAGATGGCGCGGCGGCTTTACCCCGAGCATCCCCAGGACACTTGGCGCGTTCAGATCGGCGTCGACAATGGCGACTTTGCGCCCTTTCAGCGCGAGGGACGCGCCGAGATTCACCGCGAGAGTGCTCTTACCGACGCCGCCTTTGGCGCTGGCGATAGCGATGACCGCTTTGACACTCGACAGGTTGGTGCGAATACGCTCGGACGTATCGGCGGAATCGCCGGCTGGTCCGGCGTAGTCGGTGAAGATTCTCATGAAGAGGTAGTAGCTAAGCGCTCCTGAGTTGTTGGCGTTGGTGTACCGCTAAGGATGCTATGTTTAGAGCGTCCGGTAAAGGACAGGGCGTCGCGCGGCAGATGGCATCGAATGTGCTTCCGCGAGCTTCAACTCCCGCATGGACGCCCAAGCTAGCGATAGCGTATCCCTTCGCGCTGGAAATTTCTTACAACATCGGCTGCAGCAGGCGCGCGACGGACTCGTGAGCTCGCTCAACGATGGAACGATGCCGCCAATCCTCAGGATCAACTTCGTCAGAATGTGCCAGGTCATTGGCAAACATCGCGTCCATTTGCGCGCCGAATCGGACGCTCAGCACAACGGCGTTGATCTCGTCATTGCGGGCGATGCTCCACCAGTCGAGATTTGACGAGCCGACGGTGGACCAGACACCGTCGATTGTCGCGGTTTTCGCGTGCAGCATCTTGCCCTGGTACAGGTAGATTTTCACGCCCGCGTCCATCAGCTCGGCAAAATGCGATCTGGCCGCGGCACCGATCAGAGGCTCGTTGCTTTTGCCGGGCAGCAGCAGGCGCACGTCGACTCCACGCCGCGCCGCGTCTTCCAATGACTCGAGCATTTGATCGCCCGGCGCGAAATAGGCGTCGGTAATGAAAACGTTTTTCTCCGCGTTGCGAATCGCCGAGATCATCGTGACGTAGATCGTGCTGAACTCCTCGGGCGAGCTCCACAGCACGCGCACGATCTCGGGCCCGGCGGGCTCGAGCGCCGGAAAATAATCGTTGAAATCGAGGCGCTCGCCACCCTGCTCCCGCCAATTTTCCATGAAAGATTCCTGAAACTCCGAAACCGCAGGTCCGTGGACCTCGACGTCAGTATCGCGCCACGATTTGACGATCTCCTGCGCGGAGGTTTTCTTGAGGCTCAGGCGCCGGCCGCCGGAATAGACGCCCGAGATATTGATCCCCCCGACGAATGCGGTCTTGCCGTCGATGACCAGGAGTTTTCGATGGTCACGATGAGTCGGCGCCCATGAACCTCGTGCCGCAAAAGGGTTCACCGGGTCGAACTCGACGACCTTGATACCGTTGTTGCGCATGTTGTCGATGAAGGCCGATTTGGTCAGGATCGAGCCGAAGCCGTCATACAGCACGTTCACCTGCACGCCCTGCATCCGCTTCACGATGAGCGCATGCGCGAACTGCCCGCCAATTTCGTCGCTGTCGAAAATGTAGGTCTCGAGGTTGATGCTGTGTGATGCGCCCTCGATCGCCGCGAACATCGCGCGATAAGTCGTGGGCCCATCCTTGAGCAGCGTCACGCTGTTGCCGACCGTGAGCGGGCTTCCGGCGATCGCCTGCTCGAACGCGAGATGGCGCTGAAGCATATCGGTGTCGTGACTGCGGGCCTCCAGCGCTTTTATGATTGCCGCGCTTTGGTCATACGTGAGCGGTCCTTCGGCGTTCTCGACCTTCGGCCGCCGATAGGTCTCACGATCGTGAATCAACGCGAGCGCATCGGGCATGCTGCCGCATCCGCCGAGCCAACCGAGGCACAGCATCGCCAGCAGTATCTTCGCCAGGCTGGCCGACAAATGTGCGCAACAACGCAACCGGCAATCCTCGCGGGACTACGTCCCTCTTTATTATACGAATCTCGCGCGGTGTGGTTTACCGCGCGATATCAGAAGAAGTTGCTGAGGTTGCGCGAGAGGAGCACGGTCTGTTCGAGGAAGATCTTGCGGTCCGCAATCTGGAAGGATTCGCCGACTCGGCGCAACACGTCGTGCCGCGAGCCTATCCAGGATGTCTCCTCGGAATTGAGCCGCGTGCGATAGAGGTGGAAGTTCGATTCGACTTCGAGCGTGCGGCCGTCGTCTTTCACGATACGAACGTTCGTGATCATGTGCCTGGTGCGCGAGGGCGGATCCTCAGCCCACGAGCGCCCGCTCTTGAGCTTCGAGATCCGGCCCGCGAGCAGCATCTTGGTCTCGTCGAAGAACGCCATCTCGCCCGGCCTGGTAAACTCCTTGTCCATCTCGCGCTGAGTGCGGGTGCGCCTGATCGGCATGAAGTAGCGAGCATCGTCGCTGAAGAGCGCGAGCCATTCGTCATAGCGATGCGCGTCGAGCAGAGCCGCCTCGTCATAGTAGAAGCGCTCAACTTCGAAATGCCGCAACATCGCATCGATGCGCTCTTCGCGCGATTTCGTTTCTGCCTCAGACATCGAGCGGCTCCTTCAGATGCGATCGCCCGGCGTGGTCGCCTGCTTCAGCTCGTTCCAGTCGAGCCCCTTCATCCACTGCGCCCACGAATGATAGGTCCAGAGCTGCGCGTATTCGCTGGTGAGGCCTTCGATTCGCGAGAGCCCGCCTTCCTTGATGATCTTGCCGCGGCCGAGTCCCATGTTCAGCAGGTGCTTCATGCGCTGGCTCGCGAGGCCGCGCGACTGCGCGGTGGCCTGCGCCCAATTCTCGCCGTCTTCCTGCTCGAGCACGCCGGCGGGGCCGAAGATGCGGCTGGCCGTCGTGACCATGAAGTTGCGCATCTCGCGCGGCAGGTTGCGGTCCACGAAGGTGAACCACCAGATCTCCGTATGGCTCGGGTCGCGCGGAATCCGCAGCGAGATCTGCGGCTGTGTCACCGTAGCCCATGCGGTGGGAAAGATATTCGGATGGCCGGCGACGTTTATTCCCACGGGGCCAAGCACTTCACGCGCGCGCGGCGTATCGCGCCAGCCCGGATCGAACTCGAAATGCCCGCTCGACGATCTGGTCGGGCCGCCGATCGCATGGCCGAATTCGCCGAGCACGACGACCTGGTCGAATTTCGCGCCGACGATTCCGGTGCCGGACAGTTCCAGGTTGGCGCCGCTTTGCATGTTCACGCCGCTGAGATCGATCTTTTCTTCAGTGCGCATATTCGCGTCGCCTGAAGGAATAACGTCAGGCTGGAATGCCGACGCGTGAGTTATCTGCGGGTGATACCAGTCAAACAGATTGTCAACGGCGATTTTCCAGTTGCATTCGATGACGAATTTCTGGATCCCGGGCACGACTTCCATGTCGCCGCGCAGCGCGATCGAGTCGAGCGAAAGCCGGCCCGTGGCGCCGAGGTATTCCTCGAGCGGCGGCGCCGAGGCGTCGTGAGTGCCGAAGACAAAGCCCTTGTAGTTGGCCACCTGCGCGACTTGCGCGAGGCCGTGCTGCGACTTATCGAGCTCGCCCTGGTAGAAGTCTCTCAGGCCGGGGACGCCGTTGAGGCGCCCGTCGATGCCGTACGACCAGCCGTGATAGGTGCAGAGGAAGCTTCTCGCGTTGCCCTCCTCGGCGCGGCATACGGCGTTGCCGCGATGCGCGCAGGTGTTGAGCATCGCCTTTATCGAGCCATCTTTCTGCCGCACGACGAGGACGTTGTCGCGGCCCATCACTGATTGGAAAAAATCGCCGGGCTCGGGGATTTGCGTCTCATGACATAGAAACAGCCAGGCGCGGCCGAAGATCCGCTGCATCTCGAGCTCGAAGATTTCGGGATTGTTGTAGATGCGGCGGTCGATCTCGCCGCGCTCGAGCGAAACCAATTCGTCAATCTCGGTATTAGCGAAGGTCATAGAAATGTTCCTCAACGATGAGCTGAACAAAAGAGCCTCACCACCAAGGACTGAGGCACAAAGTATGTTCGAGCAGAAAGTCTCTTTTGGCTGCGCCTGCTACGGTCTGACTTCGTGCCTTTGTGCCCTTCGTGGTGAGGCTTTTTCTCTTCTCACACGCCCAGACGCGATACGCCCGGTTAAGCGGATTGTCAAACAAATGAAGGAAGGTCAAAGAAGCAGGGATCGCCGCGACTGCGGCGCGGATCCACTGCGAGAACGGCAGAGCGGATTCGAGCTCAGCCGTTCTCTTCGTCGGCGTCGGTCGAACCGAGCTTGCGATAGGTGTTGCGCTCGTCGTCGAAGCGGCGCTGCGACTTGGCCTCGCGCTCCATATCCTGCTGACAATCGCGGCACAGGCGCGTGAACGGCATCGCATGGAGCCGCTCCTCGGCGACCTCCAGACCGCACGAATCGCACACGCCGTACGATCCATCGTCGAGGCGCGCCAGCGCGTCGTCGATTTGCTTGAGCTTCACGCGCTCACGATCCGACAGGATAAAGTTGATCTCGCGATCGCGCTCTTCCGAGGCGAGGTCGTAGGCATCCATGCCCTCGTCCTTGTTGCCTTCGCGCTCGGCCTTGAGCTCGGAATCGATTTCGTCACGCAGTCTGGCCTTGGTTTCCAGCAGATGCTCACGCACGTTGGCCAGAAACTTCTTGCGGTTCGTGGCGGCTGGTTTCTTGGGCATCTTAAGCGAAACTCCTCTCAAACTATTGAACACTCTCGGCGATCACGCTCGCGTGCAGGTCGTAGCTTAGCGCCTTGTCTATCCGTGCACGCACAAAGTCACCAGGCTGCGCATCGCCGGTCAGGAACACGGTGCCATCGATCTCGGGGGCCTGCCCCGGGGTCCGCGCACGCAGCCTGGCCCCACGGCCCGGCATCGCACTCTCGACCAGCAGCTCAGTCTCGCCGCCGACCAGCGCGCGATTCTTCTTGAGCGAAATCTCCGACTGCATCTTCATCAGCTCGGCGCGCCGCTCGCGCTTCACCTTCTCGGGCACCTGGTGCGGCATATCGAAGGCGGCGGTGTTCTCTTCCCGCGAGTAGGTAAATACGCCGAGACGGTCGAATTGTTCCTCGCGTACGAAGTCACTTAGACGTTTGAAACCGGCGTCGGTTTCACCGGGGAATCCCACGATGAAAGAAGTCCGAATTACGACGTCAGGAATCTTCGTACGGATACGCTCGAGGATTCTGCGCAGCGCATCCGCCGAGCGCTCACGACGCATCGCGCGCAGCACGTCGTCATCGGCATGCTGTAGCGGGATGTCGATATACTTAACGACCTTGGGCAGCTCCGCGATCGTCTCGAGCAGCTCGTCAGTGACAAAATTCGGATAGCAATAAAGCAGGCGTATCCAGCGCAGCTCGTCGATTTCGGAGAGCGCTCGGAGCAGACCGGCCAGCGACGATTTCGGCGCGAGATCGCGTCCGTAGGCGGTCAAATCCTGCGCGATAAGATTGATCTCCCGCACCCCCTCGGCTGCAAGGCGGCGCGCCTCGGCGACCAGATCCGTGACGGGGCGGCTTTCATGCAAGCCGCGAATCTTTGGAATAATGCAAAAGGCGCATTTGTGATTGCAGCCTTCTGAAATCTTCAAGTACGAGGAGAAGAATGCGCCGGTTGTAATTCTGGGCGCGGCGGCGGTCGGCAGCAGATGGGCGGCACCGGCATACGCGAGCTCGCGATGCTCAGGCGCCTCGGTCTGGCGCAACAGCTCTGGCAAATCGAGAAAATTGCCGGTGCCGACGAATACATCGACCTCGGGCATCGAGGCGCGCAACTCTTCGCCATAGCGCTGCGAGAGGCATCCCGCGACGACCAGCCGCTTGCCGTGCCCGCGGCGCTTGGTTTCGGCCGCGTCGAGAATCGCATCGAGCGATTCCTTCTTTGCCGACTCGATGAAAGCGCAGGTATTCACCAGCAGCACCTGGGCCTCGTCCGGGTCGAGCGTGATCTCAAAACCGGCGCGGACCAGCGCACCAAGCATCAACTCGCTGTCGGCGAGGTTCTTGGGGCAGCCCAAGCTGAGTAGGTGAACTTTTTCCATCTTACGCAGCGAAAAGCTGAGGGGCTATATATGTACTCGCCGCCTCAAAGCGAGGCAATCAATGGAATGCAAGATTCGTCCCAAATATTTCAGAACGATTACTGCGGCGGCGGCGCGGTAACGATATCGGCGCCGGGCGGCACCTTGAATACGAACAGCGCGTCGGACATCGGCGCGTTGTGCTTGATATCGGTGAACGAAATCGCGGTCGTGTTGCCGAGCTGATCCTTGAGCGTAAGCGCAACGATGTCGTAGGTCTTCGAATCGACGCTGAGATCGATCTGATTGCCTGCGACCTTCGGCACGAGCTGCACGCGCGTCACCCCGCCGGAGGCCGTATCAGGCAGCATCGTGGCAGTGAACTCATGCTCGATACTGCCGGCTCCGAGCAGAAAGGCCGCCGCGCTGCTCGACGCGAGCGCCTGCTTGAGAGGAGTCTCTATAACCTGCTCGAGGTCGGGATCGTAGTTGTAGAGCGTCGTGCCGTCGCTCACGATCGTCTCGGTGTCGGGCTGCTTGAAGTTCCAGCGCATCTTGCCCGGCTTCTGCAGATACATCGTGCCCGAGCGCTCGCGCTTGCTCGATCCTACGGCCTCGATCACCTCATTGAAGGAGGCCGAGAACGATTGCGTATCCTGGTAGCGGTGCTGGATGCCATCGAGCACGCGCTTCAGTTGCGGGCTAGCGGTGGCCGCGAATGCCATCTCACGTGGGGACGACGGCCATCCCGCACCCGTCACAATAGATGCGATCAACAGGAAGCCAGCGCCGAATCTGCGCCGGCGAAGGGGATGTTTTGGCGCTCTCACGGCTTCGATTGTATTTGATGAGCGATGGTGCTGCACCAGCCGATTCGGGGCCAGCGGTTTCATGACAAAAAGATTGACTTTGCGATCAGATTGAAGGATTACAACATCGAACGTGCAATTTGTTTCAGGCGCGAAGCGCAAAAGCGAGGTTGCAATGCGTCACTCTGGCAGCGTGCGGAGTCTGTGGTGGCTGTGCCTGGCGGCTCTGCTGCTCGCGATCGCGCCCGGGGCGGCACGCGCGCAACTCCTGGGATCGGGACGCAACCCGCTCCTCGATCTGCTGCCAACCCCGAGCGGTTCGTTCGGCCAGCAAGTCCACTTCGTTCCCAATACGTTCGTCTTCTGGAACAGCCCGCTCTTTGCGACGACCGACCTCCCGGTCGGATGCACCGGCAGCGAATGCATGCCGATTCCCGCTTATGCCGACGTGCTGCTCGAAAATTCAAACTTCATCCAATGCAAAGGCGGTCCGTACGCTCTCTGTTACTATTCGGGGCCGAACGCGGCGGCCAACTTGTCGTGCGAGCTGACCCTCGACGGCAAATTCGCCAACTGCAACTGCTACGAGATTCCCTACGGCACCTACTTCGTCGATCTAAATTCCATCCTGAACTACTTCGTTTACCTGCAAACTGTCGCCGTATGCGGCGCCGACGGCAGCCAATGCTCGGGCAAGCCCAACCGCGCACCGGTCTGCACCTATATCAACAACAATAACCTGATTCCCGGCGCTGACATGGTGTCAACTTTCAGCTTCGATTGCATCCCGACTAACGGCATCGGCTCGACCAACTGCGCGCAGGCCGAGCCCTATGCCGGATGCATGACGGCGCCATGCTACCGCAATCGCGACACCGACAAGACCGGGCTCGTGCAGTGCTCATGTCCGATTTACGACGGCCCGTATCAACTGGGCCTCGATGAGCAGCAATGCACGCTCAGCAACGACCTGGTGTGGTCGGCGGCTTATAATCCGAGCCTGACCGGCACGGCGCCCACGACCACCGGATGCTACCCCGACGCTCCCGGTCCGGCAGGATGCCCACTGCTGCCGCAGCTGATTCCACCGCCGCCCGCGGGCGTGAACTGCAAAAAGGTCTGCGAGGAGTACAGGACCTGCCGTAACGCCAAGGGTATCGAGGCGGGCTACACCTGCGACTCGACGCTATGCACCGCGCAGTGCGACGATCGCGATCTGTCGCAGACGGCGTGCAACGGCCTCACGGCCGACGGCCACGTGCTCGGCGCATGCGACATCAGCGAGATCGCCAAGACTGAGGAAGCCGCAGGATGCAGTTGCTGCGCAAGCCAGCTATGCGACTGCAATGCCAACAAGCAAACCAACGACGCGATTTACGATCTCGTGCAGAGCCAGCAGAAGCGAGGCATCACGTCGCAATGTGATCAAAACGGCACGCTCTGCGGCACTCCGCACTGAGCGAGTAGATCGCAAGCCGCAAATCAGCATAGATCCGCGTCGCGAAGCCGCATGAATAGCCTCGCCCGCGCAAGGTGGGCGCGATTGATGACCGGATATGCGAACGGTCTGCGATCGCCGCCCATCGGAATCAGGGCAATCTCGCGGATCGCCCCGTACTAACTTCTGTTCCGCGTCGGTTATTTCACGTCGAAGCCGACGCGCGTCCGGAAGTCTTACTGAGTTCACCGCGGATTCTTTTGAATCCATGTTCCCCCGGTAATCCGGGTGAAAGACGAGCGATGCTACAGCTTCGTAAATGTGAACGGGCAGACGCGCGTGGTTACCCACTGGCCCTTGCCTTGGGCGGTGTCGAAGTGTGCCGTCACCGGATGCTGATACGGAATGCCGTGGGCTGTATGGCCGAGGTTGTAGGCGGCACCGCCGGTTAAGCCCGTCGCCATGAGGTTGGCGTCGCCGTTGTTCTGGATAGTGCCGTCGAGCGACATCCAACCGGGCTGGTTCTGATCACCATGCTCGCCGTGGATCACACTGTTAGTCACGTCGGCGTTGAACTGCCAGCTGAACGCCTTCGAGCCATCCCGGCCATCAGGGCATGCGAGCGTGACGTTCCATCGACCGTCAAACTGACCGGCCGCAGCCGGCAACAGGTGCAGACTCGTGGTTGAGAGCACTCCGAGCAAAATGAGAACGCTGCGTCGCATCATCCCCCTTCTTGTCTCTCACTTCACGCTGCGCAGGCGCACTTCGCGGGGCTTGGCGCCATCGGGCGGCATCACGATTCCCTCGCGCTCCATCAGCTCGACCATCCGCGCCGCGCGATTGTAGCCGATCCGCAGCCGGCGCTGGATCATCGAGATCGAGGCCTGGTTCGTTTCCATTACGATTCGCACCGCCTCGTCGTACATCTCGTCGCGCTCGTCGCCGGTATCGCCGCCGCCATCCTCGCCCGGAGGCTTGGTGTCGAGAATCTCCATTCTATATTCGGGCGCGCCCTGCTCGCGCAGAAAATCCGTCAGGCGGCGAATCTCTGACTCAGACACGAATGGACCGTGCAGGCGGCGCAGCTTCGCGCTGCCCGGTGGCATGAAGAGCATGTCGCCCGCGCCGAGCAGGCGCTCGGCGCCGATCGAATCGAGAATCGTGCGCGAATCGACGCGCGATGTGACTTGCAGTGAAATACGCGCCGGCAGGTTGGCCTTGATAAGGCCGGTGATAACGTCGACCGACGGACGCTGCGTCGCGAGGATCAGGTGGATGCCTGAGGCGCGCGCCTTCTGCGCCAGCCGCGTGATATCGCGCTCGACGGTCTTGCCCTCGCTTAACAGCAAGTCAGCAAGCTCGTCGATGATGATCACGATCTTCGGCAGCTTGCGATGCTCAAGCGAGCCGACCGCGGGATCGTTGGGATCATCGGAGGCCGGCACGCCCTGCCCCGCCATCCTGAGCTCCGAGAGCGGCACCCCGGATGTGAGCGCCTTGTTGTAGCCATCGATATTGCGCACGCCCAGCTCGCGCATCATCAAGTAGCGCGACTCCATCTCCTGCGTCGCCCAGAGCAGCACGGCCGACGCCTTCTGCGGATCGACAACGACAGGCACCAGCAGATGCGGGATGTTCTCGTAGACCGACAGCTCGAGCATCTTGGGATCGACGAGGATGAAGCGCACGTCGTCGGCGGTCGCGTTGAACAACACCGACGCGATCATGGTGTGAATCGAAACGGACTTGCCGGTGCCGGTTGCGCCGGCAATCAGCAGATGCGGCATCTTGGCGAGATCTGCGGCGACGGGCCGCCCGGCGATATCTTTGCCGAGCGCGATCGTCAGGTGGCTGCCGGTGGCCGAAAATTCCTCGGCCTCGAGAATCTCGCGCAGATAGACGCGCTCGCGCTTGCGATTCGGCACCTCGATTCCGACCACCGCCTCGCCGGGTACCGGAGCCTGGATTCGCACTGCCTGCGCTCGCAACGCCATCGAGAGGTCGTCGGACAAGTTGACAATCTGACTGACCTTGATTCCCGAGCCCGGCTCGAACTTGTACATCGTAACGACGGGTCCGGGCTGTACTTCAACCACGCGACCCTCGACGCCGAAGTCCCCCAGCTTCTGTTCGAGGATACGGGCGCTGCGCTGAAGCTGCTCTTCATCGATCTGAGCGTGTTCGCTCGGCGGATTGTCGAGCAGAGATGGCGAGGGAATTTTGTACGCGCCCTTCTGCCGCGGTTTGGCCTGCGCAGCCTTGGCGCGGCGCTCGCCGAAGGCATCCTTGAGATCGAGCAGCCGCACCTTGAGCGGCTTCTTCTCGGCGTCGTCATCGGGAACTTCGTCGTCGGATGCGAGCGATATTGGAATTGGACCGTCGAGCGGCCGCGAATCATCTTCGAAGCTGCGCTCGGGCACAGGCGTCGAGCGAATCCGGCGCGCGACGCCCGCAACCAACTCTGTCGGAGCGCGGCGTAGCATCAGCGCCAGTCCGCATATGAGTCCAAGGCCGACCGCGATAATTCCGCCGCCAACGTTGAGCGAATCGTTAAGTGTGCGCGCCACGGCCGCGCCAAGCTCGCCGCCGATTCGCTCGTCGGCGCCGTTCCAGAGCGCGGCCGCCGTGCCGAGCGCGAAGATCACGAGCGCGCCCCCGCCGATCTCGCGCGCAATCGCGCTCTTGGTTCTGCCGATCCAGATTCGAGTCGCGAGAAAGGCGACGAGCACCATTGCCGCGAACGACATCGCGCCGATGCTCTGAATCAGAATGTCGGCGAGCGCGGCACCGACCGGACCGCCAAGATTCGGATTGCGGCCGAGGGCGCGGCTTACGAGACTGACGACGCCAAACGCCGCGAATCCGATCAGGCCCAGCGCCGCGAGCTCGCGCGCGATACGGCTCGGTGGCCCCGGCGGATCTTCCGGGATCTCTTCTTCGATCGCTTCGACCGGAAGCTCGACCGGCGGCGTTTTCGGCTGGCGCGGAATAGCTAAACCTCCGTGACGTAGGGAATCACGAGCGGCCGCTTGCCAAGCTCGTCGCTGAAGTAGCGTTTGACGGCGCGGACGATTTCTTCTTTGAGGCGCGGCTCGTTGGCACGAAGCGGCATCCCCAAGCGCGTCAACCGGTCGCGCAATTCCTGGCTCGCGCGGCGCATATGAATCGAAGTGCCGTTGCCGGTGACCAGCCCCCGCGAGACGAGATCAGGTCCCGCGACGATTGCGCCCGTGCTCGCCGATATCACGACGATCGCGGTGACAGTGCCGTCGTGCGCGAGCACGCGCCGTTCGCCGACGAGGGCGGGATCGCCCTGCTCACCGCCTTCGATCATGACGCGGCCCGAGTGCACGGAGTTTCCGCGATGCGCGCCCTCGCCGTCGAGCACGAGCGAGTCGCCGTTTTCCATGAGAAGACAATTCAGTTCCGTGAGACCGGTGCTGGCGGCTAGAGCAATATGCCGCACGAGATGGCGATACTCGCCGTGAATCGGCACGAAGTATTTCGGCCGCACGAGATTGATTAGCTCGACGAGTTCATCCTGATTGGCGTGACCCGAAACGTGGACTGGCGCGACCTCGGCATAAACAACTTCGGCGCCTTGCTTGTAGAGTCGATTCACCAGGCGCTGGATCGTGCGCTCGTTGCCCGGGATGAATCGCGACGAGAGCACGACCACGTCGCCCGCTTCGATATGAACCCGCGGATGCGTATCGACCGCGAGTTTCGCAAGCGCCGACAGCGGCTCGCCCTGGCTGCCGCTCGCGAGGTAGCTTAGCCGCTTGGGCTCGAGGAAATCCGCCTCATCCTGATCGATGAAAACGCCCCGCGGCAGGGCGAGCTGGCCGGTTTCGAATCCGAGGCGCACGCTCTCGGCCATCCGGCGCCCGAGCGGCACGACGCGCCGGCCCATCTCGTGCGCGACCTCGGCGACTTGGCGCATCCGATGCAGATGCGAGGAGAACGCCGACAGAAAGAAGCGCCCGCGCGTGCGGCGCACGAGATCACGAATCACGGGCTTAAGCGAGCTTTCCGATCCAGAGCGGCCCGTGCGCTCGACGTTGGTCGAATCCGAGAGCAGGAGCGCCACGCCTTCCGCGCCGAGCTCGGCGAAGCGCTCGCGATCGAATAACTCGCCGTCAACTGGAGCATCGTCGATCTTGAAATCGCCGCTGTGAATGATGATCCCGGCTGGCGTGCGGATCGCGAGCGCGAGCGAATCGGGCGTCGAATGGGTGACGCGGATCGGCTCAATCTCGAAGGGGCCGGCGCTAAACGATCGCCGCGGCATGATTTCGCGCAGATCCGGCATCGAGTCGAAACCCGCCTCGGCAAGCCGCCTGCGCACAAACGCGAGCGTAACTTCGCTGCTGTAGATCGGCGCCGGAAAATGGCGCAGCAGATGGGGCAGCGCGCCGATATGATCTTCGTGCGCGTGCGTAAGCACGATAGCGTCGATTCGAACGCGGCTCTGCACCAGCCAGGTGATATCTGGGATATAGAGACCCCCGCCGAGCGCCGGCTCGTCGGGAAACATCACGCCCGCATCGATCAAAATCGCGCGCCCGGCACATTCGATCACCATCAGGTTGAGCCCGATTTCACCGAGCCCGCCCAGCGGCGTGATTCTTACCGATGCGGATGTCGAAGTACCTGCCGCCATCCTCGCTCCCCGACCCACAACTCCATCTTGGATTATATAAGGCAGGATCCTCATACGAAAGGCGAATCGCCCGCGTATCCCACGGGCGTTTTCGCCCATGCTTAATGGCCCTTCAGGTATCGTAACGCAGCCGGCGGAAGATCGTATTTCCAGACAGGAGAGATGTTTATGAAACTCTGGAAAGTGGCAGTTGCAGCGATGTTCGCGCTCTTTATGTTTGCGATGCCGGGCCGCGCCAGCGCTGAGTGGTATCCATCCCACCCGGTTCCAGTGACGGCTCCTGCCGCACGCTATTATCCGGCGGGATACTATGGGGCTCCTTACTATCCTGCCTGGAACCACGGCCCGGGTTGGGGCTACGGACCTGCGTGGGGTTACGGCCGGCCATTAGCATGCAATAACCCGTGGTTCCGTCATCATCATCGCGCCTGCTGGTAGAAGCTGCCGCTCTGCCCGATAGCGCTCCGCGTTGCGAACCTCCGCGCGCGCGGAGCGCTTCCTGTTTATAAATCTCTGGAATGTTCGCGTAGGTCTCACTTGCCTTGCCGGCGAGCGTGCGATTAGCTTTTAGCGCAGAGGTGGAGTGAGATGGCGTCGGTAAACAAGGTTATTCTGATTGGCAATCTCGGACGCGATCCGGAAACGCGCTACACCAATTCCGGATCATCGGTGACGACTTTCTCCATCGCGACTTCCGATACCTTTACCGACAAGAGCGGCAATCGCCAGGAACGTACCGATTGGCACAATATCGTCGTCTGGGGAAAACAGGGCGAGCTGTGCGCGCAGTACCTGAAGAAAGGGCGCCAGGCTTATATTGAAGGACGAATCTCCTACCGCGAATATGAAGCCAAAGATGGAACCGGCAAGCGAAAAACCACCGAGATCGTAGCGCTTACCGTGAGGTTCTTGGGCGGACGTGGTGGCGGCGACGGCGAGTATGCCGGCGCTGGCGCATCGCGTGGAGGCTCAATGTCGGGCGGCGGTGGCGGCGGCAGTGGAGTCGTCGACGAGATGCCGCCGATCGATGACGAGGATATCCCGTTTTAGTCAGCGCGCGATTCGATCTCGCTCGCGCGCGATATAGTCGAGCAGCGTCCGCGCGAACTCGCTCGCAGTCTCCACCAATTTCAAATCAATAGGCTTGCGCTCGATCTGCAGGCGCAGCAGATCGCGGTCTTCGTTGACGTGCGGCTGGATGCCGCTGAAAAAGAATCCCGCCCGCTCCAGCTCGAGGCAGACCTGCGGCGCGCTCGGCTCATCGATCATCACATCGACGAACACCGCTTCAGCCCCGGATTCATCGATCAGCGATCTGGTTGCCTGGATTACCTGCCGCACACTCGCGCGGCCTGGATAAATGACGGCAATCAGGCCCGCTCGCTGATCGGCGTCGTAGCGGAAGGTCACCTCGCCGTCGGAATCTGACGACCTCGCGTCGCCAAATTCGATCTCGCTTCCGAGCCTGCCGTAGATCTCGCGAGCGAGCGCTCGATGATTGTCCGGCACATACAGGATCTTCTTCGGTGCGCTGGTCAGATACTTGAAGTACACGATCGGCGTAAGGCGCTGTGGGAAATTATCAAGCTTGAAGCCCGCCAGGCTCCAGGCTCCGAAGCGGATACCCGTTGGAGTCGACTGGTATCGCTCCGCCGCTTTTTGGCTGTACACGTGATGCGTGACCGCCTCACCGTATAAACCGACCACGCGCTGATCCAGCGCGGCCTGTACCAGGACAATTCCGATTCGTCCCAATAGATTCGCGTTGCGATGCTCCGCCAGGACCATCGCCTCTCCCAGCTTGGCGAAACGCTCGAGATTCGGCCGCTCGAGTGCCGCGTGAGCGACGACTCGCCCGGTCTTATCGACCCCGACGGCCGAGGTCAGCTTCCGCTCCGCGTTCATCTTCAGCAACTCGCCGGGATCGAAAACTTCGCGATGAAAGTAGCCTTCGCCATAGACCTGCAGCGCCAAATCGGGCATTTCGGCGGCATCGTGCGGTGTCAGCAGTCGAACGACGTACTCAGAGTCCATATGCGCCATCCAGAATTATAGCTTCGAAGCTTTTGCCTATGTAAGGATAATAGGTCTACTATGGGATGCCATAGTTCTATTAAGTGCCAGAGCGCAGATAAAGTCATATGCAACCAAAGCGCAACTTACGTTACCGTGCGCTGCTCAAACTGGCGAACTCCTCGCTGATTGGGGCCTCGCCGCGCGTGGATTGACCCGGTGAACACTACCCAGGTCACTCAAGGCTTTCTCTTTTGCTTCGGGCTCGGCGATTCCCCTGCGCGCAGCGCGCCCGCGTTCCAAAAGCAGACGCGGCGCTCGATGCCGTTTCAACATTTCCGCAACGAGGCCTGAACATCCGCAATGAAACAGAGCGCATCATTCATTCTGATTGCCGTGACGCTGGCCGTATTCGCCACGGCTTGCAGCCATGACGATCCGCCGTCCGCACCACGAATCGCGGTGACGGTCATGACTGTGGCCGAGGGCGAGGCTTCACGCTCCGGCGCTTACACGGCGAGCTTTCAACCCGACCAGCAGGTTGCGATGGCCTTCCAGGTGGGCGGCTATGTCGATTCGATCAAGCAGGTGATGGGCGCGGACGGCCGGCCGCGCGACATCCAGGGCGGCGACCACATCAAGGCGCACGAGCTGCTCGCCTCGGTGAAGCCTGACACCTACCAGGCACAAGTCAGCAAGGCGGCCGCTGGAGTTGCGGCTGCGCACGCCTCATTCGACCGCGCTCAGCACGACTACCAGCGCGACTCGGAACTCATGAAGCTGCAGGTGATTGCGCCGAGCCTCTACGATCAGGCCGCGCAGCAGTATCAGTCATCGAAGTCGGAGGTTGAGCAGGCGAGCGACGCGCTGAGGCAAGCGCAGATCAACCTCGGTTATTGCAAACTGAGTTCGCCGATCGAGGGCGAGGTGATCGACCGCCGTATCGAAGTTGGCTCGCTCGTCGAGCCATCGACCATCGCATTCGACGTCGCCAACATCGACGACATGAAAGCGGCCTTCGGTGTTTCCGATATCCTGGTCGGCCACCTCAAGCAGGGCTCGATACAAACTCTGACCACTGAGGCTCTCCCCGGTGCCGTGCTCATCGGCAAAATCACAAGCATCGCGGCCAACGCCGATCCCACCACGCGCACCTTTCAGATTGAGGTCACAGTGCCGAACAAAGACGGCCGCCTGCGTCCCGGGATGATCGCGGCGCTGCAAATGCGCGACGGCAATGCCGCCGTCGCCGAAGCGTTGACGCTTCCGCTCAATGCGATAGTGAGGCCGCCGCATGATGCACGCGACTTCGCCGTCTATGTCGTCGAAAACCAGGGCGGACGCAGCCTCGCCAGCCTGCGCAAGGTCAGCCTCGGCGAGATCATCGGCAACGAGATTGCCGTGTCCCACGGCGTCGCGGCCGGCGACCGCGTGATCGTGCGCGGCGCGACCATGGTCTCCGAGGGCAGCGAGGTCAGGATCATCCCCTGATGGCTCATCGCAGCGACCACGAAATCGTCAGCTCGACGCACAATCTCGCGCGCTTCTGCGTCGAAAATCGCGCCGTGTCGTGGGTGTTGCTGATCGGCGTCCTGATGTGGGGCGTGCTCGGCTACATGCGGATGCCCAAGCGCAAGGACCCGGACATCCCGGTGCGCACCGCAGTAGCGATTTGCCCCTGGCCAGGCGTGAAGGCGCAGAAGATCGAGCAGATGGTGACGCGCAAGATCGAAGCGAAGATCGCGCAGAACTCGTTCATCCATCCTGCGGGCGCGAGCACCAACTACGGCATCCGCTCGGTTACGCTTGACGGCGTTGCGATCATTTACGTCCAGCTCTCCGAGCGGCTCGCCGACTCGGCCAAGCAATTCAACGACATCAACCTGAAGCTCAACGCGATCAACGACCTGCCCGACGGCGCGGGACCGATCATGTTTCAGAGCGATTTCGGCGACACCGCGGCGCTGATGCTGACGGTCGCGAGTCCCAAGGAGGGCGAGGTCGAGCTGGCGTTGCGCGCACGTGCGATCGCGGCAGCGATCGAGAGCGCGCGAGAGAGCGCTTCGCCCGACGCCCGGAGCGGCCGCGTCTCACTCGTCACGCTCTTTCCGCTGACGCTCGGCACCGAGAACGTGGTGCGCGTGCGCGACGGTCTGTTGCAGTATCTCGGCGCGCATAACTACGTGCGTGATCTGCGCGCACTCGATGGCAGCGGCTTCGTCGGTATCGACGGGGTCGCGATGCCCGGCGTCGATCTGCCAAAGACCGCCAACAAGTTCATCACCGATTACATCGGTACTTCGGTTTTTCCCGCGGTCCATCCCGATGCGTGGGCGCCGGTGTTGATTCGCGATCCTGCCGACACCGAAAAGGTGCTGCGGGCGTTCGCCGGCGACAGGTACACCTATCGCGAGCTCGATCGCTTCACCGACCTGATTCAGCGCACCCTCGAAACTGTTCCTACGGTCGAGAAGGTTTCGCGCTCCGGCGTGCTGCCGGAATGGATTCAGCTCGCATACTCGCAGAAGCGGCTCGCGTCGTACGGCGTGACTCCGACGCGCCTTGCGCAGCTAATCGCCGAGCGCAACATCACTCGCTCGGGCGGCACGATCAACGCCGAAGGCACGGACGTGAGCGTGCATCCGACCGGCGAGTTCAAGAGTCCCGAAGAGATCGGCGACCTGATGATCAAGCGCAGCGACACGGGCCTGCCGCTCTATCTGCGCGATCTGGTCGATGTGCTGCCCGGCTATGAGAATCCGCCGCGGCTTTTGAATTTCTACACCTGGCGCTCGCCCGACGGACGATGGAACCGCAGCCGCGCGATCACGCTGGCGATTTTCATGCGGCCCGGCGAGCAGATCGGCGAGTTCGGCGCGGCGGTCGACCGGAGCCTCGCGACGCTGCGCGATCGCCTGCCCGAGGATCTGATTGTCGCGCGCACTTCCGATCAACCGCGCCAGGTCAGCGAGAACCTCGACCTGCTGATGACGGCGCTCTACGAGGCGATTGTACTGGTCGTGCTGGTGGCGTGGCTGGGATTCTGGGAATGGCGCTCGGCGCTACTGATCGCGCTCTCGATTCCGATCACGCTCGCGATGACGTTCGGCATGATGTACGCGCTCGGCATCGATTTGCAGCAGGTGTCGATCGCGACGCTGATCATCGCGCTCGGTCTGCTGGTTGACGATCCGGTCGTGGCCGGCGACGCGATCAAGCACGAACTCGGCATGGGCCAGCCGCCGTCGATCGCCGCGTGGCTCGGACCAACCAAGCTCGCACGCGCGATCCTGTTCGCGACCATCACCAACATCGTCGCCTACCTGCCCTTCCTGATGATCAGCGGCGACACGGGGCAGTTCCTGTACAGCCTGCCGATCGTGATGACCTGTGCGCTGGTCGCCTCGCGCATCGTGTCGATGACCTTCATCCCGCAGCTCGGCTATTACCTGATGAAGCCGGGCAAGCCGCTGCCGCCGATCGAGTATCGGCGCGAGCACGGCGCGACCGGCATCTACTATAAGCTTGGCCGCTACGCGCTCGAGCATCGCAAGATGTTCGTGCTGGGCTCGTTCATCTTCCTCGCCGGCGGTTTCTCGATTGGAAAGCATCTGAAAAGCGCCTTCTTCCCGGAAGACGTTCAGTACCTCTCGTATGTCGATGTCTGGCTGGGCAACGGCGCGGCGATCTCCGAGACCAACAAGGCGGCCGCCGAGGCCGAGGTCGTGGTGCGGCGCGCCGCTGCGGAATATGGCCGCGAGCACCCGGGCAAAGACGGCCAGCCGCGCGCGATCCTGAAATCGGTGACCAGCTTCGTCGGCGGTGGCGGTCCGCGCTTCTGGTTCTCGGCCGCTTCCGAAGCGCAGCAGAGCAACTACGCGCAGCTCATCATTGAGATCAACGACAAGGAAGACATGCCCAGGTTCGTCGGCCCGCTGCAGGAGGCACTGTCGAATTCGGTGCCGGGCGCGTATCTCGACGTGCGCCAGTTGCTGACCAATCCGGTGCAGTACCCGATCGAAGTCCACGTTCTGGCGCAGGCCGACGTCGATCCGGCGCAGGAGGAGCAGGACATCGAAACGCTGCGCGACATCTCGGACCAGGTCCTCGACATCATGAAGTCAACTCCGGGCGCGCAGCGCGTGCGCACTGACTGGCTTCAGGAAAGTCCCGTGGTGCAGCTTCCGATCAACGCCGATCGCGCCAATCTCGCCGGCATCAGCAATGCCGATATCGCGCGCTCAGCGGCCGCGGGGCTCAATGGATGGCCAGTCGGATCGCTGATCGACGGCGACCAGCAGATCCCGATCGTGGCGCGGCTGCGGCAGGAGGAACGCGCGCGCCTTTCCGACGTCAGCAATCTCTACGTCTATGCACTGACCGGCGAGGGCCGCGTGCCGATCAATTCGCTGGTGCCGATGCAGTTTCACATGAGCCAGGAGCGTATCGTGCGCCGCGACCACTTCCGCACGATGACGATCATGGCGTTCCCGGCGCAGGGCGTGCTGCCGTCTGAAATCATGGCCAAGGTGATGCCGAAGATCGAGGCGCTGCGCGCCGACCTGCCGCCCGGCTACCGCATCCTGATCGGCGGCGAGCAGGCCAACCAGGACCAGGGCTTCGGCGAGCTCGCGGTGGTGCTCGCGACCTCGGTCGGGCTGATCTTCATCGCGCTGGTGATCCAGTTCAACAACCTGGTCAAGCCGTGGCTGGTTTTCAGCGCGGTGCCCTACGGCGCAGTGGGCGCATTCATCGCCTTGTGGCTGACGGGCACGCCGTTCGGCTTTATGGCGTTCCTCGGGGTCGCGAGTCTGGTCGGCGTGATTGTCAGTCACGTCATCGTGCTGTTCGAGTTTATCGAGGAGCGGCAGGAGATGGGCGAGGAGCTGATCCAGGGCCTGCTCGACGCGGGCATCGAGCGCCTGCGCCCGGTGATGGTGACCGTGGGCGCGACGTTGTTCGCGCTCTTCCCGCTGGCGCTGCATGGCGGCCCGCTGTGGCGGCCGCTGTGCTTCGCGCAGATCGGCGGGCTGGCCCTGGCGACCGTGATCGAGCTGGTGTTGGTGAAATCTTTTTACGCGATCTTCGTTGCGGACCTGGGAATTCTCAAATGGGGTCCGCATCAATCGAGCGCTCATCAATGAGTTATTCCGATCCACACGAACGTGACTCAACCGAAATCCCTCCGGCACTCTTGGAAAAGCTCGCCGCGCTGCCGCTGCTCGAGAGCCTCGATCGGCAGGTGCTCAAAGCGACTGCGGCCGAGTTCGACTGGTTCAGCCTGCCGGGCGGGCAGATTCTGTTTAATCGCGGCGACCAGGACGATTCGCTTTATATCGTGCTCTCCGGGCGCCTTGGCGCTTTCCTGCCCAACGACCAAGGCGGCGAGGTCCTGGTCCGGCAGATGACGGCGGGCGAGACGGTCGGCGAGATGGCGCTGCTGTCGGGCCAGCCGCGATCGGCCACCGTGCTGGCGCTGCGTGACACGGAGTTAGCGCGGCTCGCCAAGCCCGAGTTCACGAAGCTCGTCGACGAGCATCCGCGCGCGCTGCGCTTCATCACGGATCTGCTGGTGCGCCGGCTCCAGCAGCCGCCGCGCCTGACGCCCTCGATGGAGGCGCCGAAAACCATCGCGATCCTGCCGATCGATCGCGAGGTGGCGGTCGCCGAGTTCACGCGCAAGTTGAGCAAGACCTTCGCCGATCTCGGCCTCAAGGCTGATGTCGTCGAGCACCACGCCAAGGATAATCCCGTCGAATGGTTCAACCGGCTCGAGGAAGACCACGATATCGTGCTCTACGAGGCCGACTTCGAAGCCTCGGCGTGGACCCGCCTCTGTTTGCGCCAGGCCGACCGGATTGTAGTGCTCGCACCCGCATCGCGCGCAGCCAACGGCATCCCTCCCAGCGCGGAGCTTGCGCTTAATAACCCGCGCCGCACCCCGATTGAACTCGTGCTGTATCGCGATAAATCGGCGGATTCGTCGCACACCCTCGCCCATACTCGGCGCTTCACATCCGCCCGGCATCATCATCTGCGCGCGAGCGAGGCGCGCGACTTCAGACGCATCGCGCGGATGATCTCGGGCCGCGCCATTGGCCTGGTGCTTTCGGGTGGCGGCGCGCGCGGCATGTGTCACGTCGGGGTAATTCGCGCGCTGCACGAGGCGGGAATCGAGATCGATCTATTCGGCGGCGCGAGCATGGGCTCGATCGTCGCCGGAGGCGCGGCGCTCGGCTGGAGTCCGCCCGATCTCCGGCGGCACATGAAGGAAGCCTTCTTCGATGACAACCCGGTCAGCGATTACACCTTGCCGATGATCGCGCTGGTACGCGGCCGCAAAACGACCAGCTTCCTGCGGCACCACTTCCAAAATCACCAGATCGAAGATTGCATCTATCCATTCTTTTGCGTCTCGACCAATCTCACCACCGGCGAACTGTATATCCATCGCAACGGACCTATCTGGCGTGCGACGCGCGCCAGCGTTGCGATTCCTGGCGTGCTGCCGCCAGTGGTCCTGGACAGCCACATCCTGGTCGACGGCGGCGTGCTGAATAACCTGCCGATCGACATTATGATGGAGATGCGCCGCGGACCGATCATCGCCTGCGACGTTTCGCGCAACTACGAGCTGAAGGCCAGCGTCGATGACATCGATCACCGCCCGCTCTGGCAACTGCTCGGCCACGCCCGCAAGGGCACGCCCAACATCGTGACGGTTCTGATGGCGGCCGGGATGATCAGCAGCTACCAGCAATCGCGCTTGCATCGCAATGACGTGGAAATGCTGATTGAGCCGCAAATTTCGGACATCGCGATGCTCGACTGGAAGGCCTTCGACCGCATCGTCGAGGCGGGCTACCGCCAGACCATCGAAAGCCTGGAAAAGCACAAGGGATCGCTGCTCGTTTCCTGAGCGTTCGCGCGCGAACTGGCATTTGAATAACCAGGTTTGCGCCTGCGTCTATCGACCTATATCGTTACACACCTGGCCGGAACAGCCAGACATGATTTGTGCCTAACAGATAGACAAGGGGAAAACTCCAGCTTATGGAACGCATTTACTCGCAGGCGGCGCAGCACGCCGCGGCGCGGCTCAAAGCGTGGAATGAGCCGCACAACGAGGTTTCGCGCCTGATACACGCGGACTACGTCGCGGCGCTCAAGGACTGCCTGAGCCGCAAGCAGGTCGAGAAGATCCTGGCGAGGGCGCAAAGGCTGTGGCCCAGAATCAATCGCGTCCGGCACAAGGTTCCTGGCGGCGAGCGCTTTGCCAGGGTCGCGGCGCGCCAGGGCGTCAAGCTTCAAGCCTCGCCCTATCGCGGTGAATTGGGACTCGCGCTGCGCGGCTTTTACCTCGATGCGCGCGAACTCGGCGCGCGGCGGCCGTTGATTTACCTCAACACCGCCCATCATCCAGCGATCGTCGCGCTCACCTGGCTGCATGAGATGGGACATCATCTGAATCGCGATCTGCTCAAATCAACTCAGGACCAAATGCACTTCCTCATCGACGCGGGTTACGAAGACCATCTTGCGGATTCCGCCGAGCTCGCCGCCGACGTGATCGTCGTCGTTGGTGCTTTCCCGATGCGCGACGCAGCTCGCCTGGCGCTTAACCCTGACGATCTCGAACGGATGGCGCGGCCCGGCTCGTTGGACACTACCGACGTCGAGCGCCTCTTCGCCTACGTCAACGAGCGCATCGGCGATGACGGATTGTCACGCGCGCAGCGCAGGCGCGCTCGCGATCTCTACGGTCCCGAGGCGGTGCATTTCACGAAGCTGCGATGCGCCCTGATGGCGGCCTACGGCATTTAAGCAAATCGAGAATTACAGGCTGAGTTGCTGGCCGACGAGATGCGCGTAGAGGCTGCCCTTTTCGAGCAGCGAGGTATGCGTGCCGAATTCGACTATCGCGCCGCGGTCGAGCACCATGATGCGGTCAGCATTCTTCACTGTTGACAATCTGTGAGCGATGATGATGGTGGTGCGGCCGCGGCATGCGCCTTCGAGGTTGGCCTGAATCGCGCGCTCGGACTCGACGTCGAGCGCGCTGGTCGCCTCGTCGAGAATCAGGATATCGGGGTCGCGCAGGAGCGCGCGCGCGAGCGCGATACGCTGGCGCTGGCCGCCCGACACGCTCATGCCGCGCTCGCCAACCTTGGTGTCGTAGCCGAGCGCCATTTCGCTGATGAACTCGTGCGCGCCCGCGATTCGCGCCGCCGCCACGACGCGCTCGAAAGGGGTGTCGGGATCGCCGAGCGCGATATTGTCGCGCACCGTGCCGCTGAACAGAAAGACATCCTGCGGCACCACACCGATCCGGCGGCGCAGATTGCGCCGCGAGAGATTGCGCAAATCGTGGCCGTCGATAAAGACGCGCCCTTCCGACGGCGGATAGAGCCCGAGTATCAGCTTGGCGAGCGTGGTTTTTCCCGAGCCCGAGCGCCCGACCACGGCGACCTTCTCGCCCGGTTTGAGATCGAAGCTCAGGTTCGCGAGCGTCGGCCGATCCTGGCCCGGCGCGTAGCGAAACGAAACGTTCTCAAAGCGAATCTCGCCTTCGACCTTGGCCAGCGAAAGCAGCGTGCGCGAGTCGGACTCCTCTGGCGACGCATCGAAGATATCGTTGAGGCGTTGGACGGAATTGCGCACGTCCTGAAGGTCGGCCCATGAATCGCTGAGGCGAATGACGGGCTGGATCAGATTCGATGCGAGCGCGGTGAAGGCCACGAGCTGACCGATTGTCATCTGATCGGCCAGCACCTGCCGCGCCCCGTACCAGAGCATCAGCACCGAGGCGAGCGTGGACAGCAGGTTGGCGCCGGTCGAATAAGCATTTTCGAGGTTGGCCTCGCGGCGGCCGAAGATAACAGAATCGACAAACAGGCTCTCCCACTTCCAGCGCACCGGCGCTTCGACCGCCATCGTCTTCACGGTCGCGATTCCGGTGATCGATTCGATGAGATACGACCACTGCTCGGCGTGCTTGGTGAACCATTCCTTGCGATTGCGCCGAATCGACGGCGTGAAGGCGATCGTGAGCAGCGCGAATATGGGCAGGATCGACGCGACGACGATGGTCAGCTTCAGATTGTAGTAGGCGAGAAAGCCGAGGTAACCGAGCGCGAGCGATACGTCGAGGACGAGGCCCGGAATCGTACCGACCATCGCGGTGCGGATTTTTTCGTTCTCATCGACGCGTGAGATGACGTCGCCAACGCGGCGCAGATCGAAAAAGCGCATCGGCAGGCTCATCACGTGGCGCAGAAAGTTGCCGAGCAACCTCACGTCGGCGTGTGTCGCGACGTGGATCAGCAAAAGGCGGCGCAGGCCGTTAGTTGCGGCCTGGAACAACGCAATCAGGATCATCCCAACCAGCAGCATGTTCAGCAGATCGGCGGCGCGCAGGCCGACAACGCGATCGATGATGACCTGGGTGAAGAGCGGCACCGCGAGGCCGAACACGTTGAGCAGCAGCGACGCGGCAAGGATCTCAGCGATGAGCGCTCGATACGGGCGCAAGACCTCGACGAAGCGGCGGTACGAATTGCGGATTTTCGGGGTGCCCTTGAGACGCTCGGTCGGCGTCAGCTCGAGCGCGCGCCCGCTCCACTTGCGGCGGAATTCATCGACCTCAACCTTGCGGATGCCGATGCCCGGATCGCCGATCACGACGCGGCCGTTTTTCGCCTCATACAGGACAACGTAGTGAAATCCTTCCCAGAGTATGATCGCCGGCGTGTTGATTTCGGCCAGCGCTTCGAACGAAAGCTGCACGCCGCGGGCGTGAAAGCCCAGCGTTTCGGCGGCCTGCGCGAGCGACCACATCGACGCGCCGTCCTGATCGGTGTTGGCGAGGTCGCGCAGGCGCGCGACGCCTACCGGCACGCCGTAGAACTTCGAGATCATCGCAAGGCATGCGGCCCCGCAATCGGTCTCGTCGTGCTGCTGGACGAACGGATACGCGCGCAGAAAACGGCGCCATCCGGGCTGAGGATTGCTGAGCCGCGACTCCGCCTCTTCTTCGGGAGCGGGAGCGGGCCTGGAATCGACAACGTGCTCCGGCGCTCCGCGATGGTTGTTGTGATGGGTGTACGACGCGGCGACCTGCTCGAGATGGCGGCGGAACTGCGGTGCGCCGGCGGTGATCTTCGCGAAGGCCTCGCGCGAGAGCGTGTACAGATTCGTTTTCGTGCGCGCGACCACGGTCGCCGTGCGCAGGGAGTTGTGCGCGAAAGCAATCTCGCCGAAGAATTCGCCAGGACCGATGGCGCGGATAATGTGCTCGTTGCCGTTGTCGCGCGTTGCAACTTCGAGCATCCCCTCGCGCACGATATAGAAGCGGTCGGGAATCTCGCCTTCGTGAACTACCACCGCGCCCGCCTCGACCGTTCGCTCGTCAAGCTGCTCGAGCACCTGGCGCAGCAGCTCGGCGGGCACCGCCGCCATCGCGGTGAACTGGCGGAGAAAATCGCGCGTGCTGAAATCGCGCAGGAAGCGCTCGAGCGCGACGCGAACGTGAGGATGCGCGCTGACGAAGCTCAGGAAATCCTCGCGGCTCAGCCGCAGCAGCACGAGATCCTCGGCGGCCCTGACGGTCGCGGTGCGCGGCACGTTCTCGATGAGCGCGATCTCGCCGAAATGGTCGCCCCGCTTCATGACAGATAGTGAAATTTCGCGCCCTGCCGGATCGCGCCCGATCACGCGCGCGCGCCCCGACGCGACGACGTAGAAGGCATCGCCCGCATCGCCGCGCTCGAAGAGAGTCTCGCCCGCGCTCAGAAAGCATTCCGTCATCTGGGCCGCCAGATGCTCCTGCTCGTCCCTGGTCAGCAGGGCAAAGGGGGCGGCCTGTTCGAGAATTGCGCGGCGTAGCTCGAGATCCATCGGTTAGCTATCTGTGCATGATAGTATGAAATCCGTCAATTAGAGTCTGCTAGCCTAAGTTCGATTCATTTGGACACGTCGAAGTTAGCGCCAGCGAATTGGCGAGGTAGTTGCGCAATGGCCGAGATTGAGACTCCTGAAAAGTCATCAGCATACGTTCACGCCGGCGAGACCGGGATCGAAGCCAACGAAATCCTGCTCGAGTTGAAGTTCGATCCGGCGGGTGAGTTTCTGACCGCGCTTGCGCGGCGCAAGGTGGCCGTCGCGATCGCACGCAAACGGAACGTCAGCGTCGACGAAGATGAAATCGAAGCCGCGCAGATCGAGTTCTACACCGAGCGCGATCTGTTCGAGGACGAGCAAATCGCGCAGTGGCTCGCGATGATGCATCTCGAAGCCCACGACGTTCGCGCGCACGTGAGGGAGCTGGCGCTTATCGAGCGCGCCGCACTCGAGCTCTTCGACGATGCAAAAGTCGCCGACCGATTCGCCGGCGAGCTGCACTCCTACGAGCGCGTCACGGCCGAGGCTTTCGAGTTTTCCACGCTCGGCAAGGCGCGGGAATTCATTCTGGCTGTGCGGGAAAATGAACTGATCCCGGCCGGCGGCGCCGCGCTCGAGATGATGCGCCGCACCGCTCCCGAAGAAATCGCAGCCGAGCTCTTCTCGGCCGAGGCCGGCGATCTGTTTGGCCCGTTCGAGAAGGACAGCGGCGCCTTCGGGGTCTTGATCTTGCGCGAGCGCAAGGATGCCGTCCTCGACGACGATCTTGTCGCCGAGATTCGCGAGCAGATGTTCGATGAGCTGGTGGAGACGGAGCTGGCGCGAAGTCCGATACGCTTTCTTAAATAACAGCTTCAGGCAACCTCACTCTGAAATCGAGTAACCGCGCCGGATGCGCCGGATCGGGTCGAGCACCACGTCGAGGATCGTGCGCTTATCGACGACGATCTCGGCATTTAGCGCGAGCCCCGGCCGCACTGGCTCGGGGCCGTGCGCGCCCTCGAGGGTCAGCCGGTCGGGCTTTATCCAGGCGCGATACTTCCCCGATTCGTCGGCGTCCGGATCGACCGCAACCAGCACACCCGGCAACATCCCGAACTGCTGAAACGGGTATGCATCGAGCTTCATCCTGACGGGGAGCATCGGCTTGACGCGGCGCATCGAGGTGTTCGGGATCCAGATCTCGGCCATGAGCGGCTCGTCGCCGGGCAGGATCGTCGCGGCGACGTCGTTGGCGGCAAGAAAGCGTCCCGGGCGCAGCGCCGCGATCGTTGCGACGACACCGGCGGTGGGCGCGGTCAAGATAGTCTTCTGCTTGACCTCGACATCGCGCGTAAGTTTGATTTCGAGTTCCTTGATTTTTTGCGCCGTCTCCGCGCCCAGGCGCTGGTCCTGTCGCGCCTCGGCCGCCGAGCGGGCCAGATCGGACTGAAGCTGCGAGACATGCGCGTTGGCCTCGGCGACCTCGCGCTCCTTGGCCTGCAATTCGAACAGCGACACCGCGCCGCCATCGAAGCCTTCGTGCAGTTCCATCGCCTGCTCGGCGGCGAGCTTCGAAACCTTGCGCTCGCTCGCGACTTCCTCGCTCAGATTAGCAGTGGCGCCTTGGAGGGTTTCAGCGCTCTCGGCATAGCGAATCGATTCCGCGCGCGCCTGGTCGAGCTCATGGCGGTCGGCGGCGGCATCGGCGACTTCGCGAAACGAGTCGATTTCAAGAATTGGTTGGCCGGCGGCGACCTGGGCTCCCACCTCGACCATGATCTTTGATACGACCCCGCCCTGCGGCACCGATAACCTGACGGGCTCGGCCATCGGGGCGAGACGGCCATCGGCGCGCACAACGACGTTGAGCCGGGTGACTGAGGCCCAGGCGATGCCGACGACCAGCAGCAGCGCGACCAGGTAGAACAATCCGCGCGCCGCAAGCACGCTCAGCCCCGGCAGCGTGCGATCGTATGAGGCGGTTACGCTGGCTTCGATCGCCGCAGGTCCCGGCACTGAAACACCTCACACTGCCCTATGTTCCGGATAATCAAGCTGAACTCCGATAGGACGGTACGACTATTCGTAGGCTGCTTCAAGCTCGCTTATGCATTAGAATCGTTTAAGCTGCCTTGCCATCCGAACGATCCGTTAGAATGTTTCATAGTGCAGTCAAAGCATAAGAGAGCAAATTTAGTTGACACTAGATTCAAACAAATCCTACATTCCCTGACAGACCGCGATGCGCAAGTTAAAGTTCGAAGTTGCAGATTAGGGCTATAACCGCCGCAGGGGGGAGAGCCGGCGCACAACAAAGAGAGCTTTGATTGGACGACTCCAACCCTCTCGGTACGCGATCTCGCTCGATAGCATCGAAGCCACTCAACGCGCGCTCCTGCACCATCGCGCTTGCCTTCCACACTCAAACCAACGATGCGCGGCACTCGGCCGCGAGCGATTCGCTGAGTGCCGTCGCCTGCAAACATTCTGTTTACGTTCGCGGAAGCCGTTCCAGGACGAGCTTCGTGTTCGACAATCCCCAAGGAATGGACTGAGGAGGTCCGGCTATGAAGGCAAAAAGTTCGAAGGCAAAGACGCTGACCAGCAAGGCCATGAAGAAAACCAAGGGTGGACTGGCCGCCGGGGCGATCGAGCAGGGCAAACTCCAGGAATCATTGTCCGCGACGATGGACCAGAGTTTTGCCACCCCGCAAGACAGCGCCACGCTCAACGTCCTCAGAAGGCGTTAATCATCGGACGGCAATTCAAAACGGACCAAGGAGGTCCAGTTATGGCCAAGAAAATTTCCAAGAAACCCATGACCGGCAAGGCCATGAAAAAGACCAAGGGCGGACTCGCGGCGGCAAAATACGATCAGGCAATCGCCGCCAGCGCGGAGTCGATGAGCACGGCGGCAGCGCTCCAGAGCTCAATGGCGAACCCTTCCCTGGTCAGTCCGGCAGCGCTCAAGGGCAAAATCGCAACCAAGTAGCGGCGGTCACCCGGAGTTAAAGACCAAGGAGGTCCATGCATATGGCTAAAGCAACAAAAGCAAAGAAGAAACCCATGTCCACCAAGGCGATGAAGAAGACCAAGGGCGGACTGGCCGCTGCATCAATGCAGGCCGCGATAAAGAGACCCGTCGTAAAGGCGCTCTAAGCCGAGCGGATGGCTGGCCGGGGTCTGCCCGGCCAGTACTATCCAGACTACGAGCATCAGGCCCCACCGGCGCGCAGCGAGCGAACAGAACCGACGAGGGGAGTCGTTATGCCTCAGTCCGGAACGATCACGCTGCTTTTCACCGATCTCGTCAGCTCAACCGAGCATCTGCAGCGCGCGGGCGACGAGACCGGCGAACGCCTTTTCCGTGTTCATCACAAGCTGATCAATGATGCGATCGAAGCCGGCGGCGGTCAGGAGCTGCAATGGCTGGGCGACGGCGTACTGGCCGCGTTTTCATCGACCGCCGATGCGGTCCGATGCGCAATCACGATGCAGCAGACTGCGGGCCGCGGTGTCGGCAGCATCAAGTTCGAGATGCGGATCGGCATCCATCTCGGCGAAGTCCTGCGTCGCGAGGGCGGCTACTTCGGCACGCCGGTCGTTATCGCGCGACGGCTATGCGATCGCGGCGACAGCGGCCAGATTCTCTGCAGCAGGCTCGTCGCTGACTTGTTGTCAGCGCGCAATTCCTTCGGCTTCCGCGATCTCGGTGATCTCAAGCTCAAAGGCCTGGCAACCCCGATCGGAGTCTGCGAGGTCATTTACGAGCGTAACGATCCGGTTGCGATGCTCACCCGCACGCCGTTCGTCGGGCGCGCCGCGCAACTGAAACGGCTCACGAGCAAGCTGGACGAAGCTTTTCACGGCCGCGGCGCAATCACGATGCTGCGCGGAGAAGCCGGCATCGGCAAATCCCGGACGCTCGAGGAATTTTCCGACCACGCCCGCCAGCGCGGCGCCGTCGTGCTGCGCGGCGCGTGTTACGACGGCGAATGGCAATCGCCTTACGGTCCATTTGCCGAAGCAATCGTCGATTACTCGCATTCGGCGCCCCGCGCGGATTTCACTGCCGCGCTGGGCAAGCGCGGTTCGATCCTCGCGCGCATCGCACCGTCGATAAGCGACGCGATTGGCGACGAGGGCGAACCGGTGAGCCTCGACAAAGACGAAGAACGCTTTCGCCTCTTCGACGCCTTCGGCGAGTTTTTGAATTCGATCGCGCGGACTAACCCGGTGCTCCTCATTCTCGACGATCTGCACTGGGCCGATCGCGGCACGGTCGCGATGCTCAATCACGTTGCGCATTTCATCGCGGCCAGTCCGATTCTTATGATCGGCGCGTATCGCGACGCGGAGGTAAACCGCAGCCATCCGCTTTCGGCGACGCTGGCCACACTGAGCCGCATCCGAAACTCGGAAACGATCGCGCTCAAGGGATTGCATCAGGATGAGCTAGCGACCCTGCTCGAGTTGATAGGCGATGCCGGCGCGCCGACCGAACTGATCGAGGCATTGCTCGCCGCGACCGAAGGCAACCCGCTCTTCATCCGCGAGCTGCTGATGCATCTCGTCGAGGAACGCAAAATCCTGGGTGAGGGTCAGGGCTGGAGCATGAAGCTGAGCGTCGATGAGCTCGGCATTCCCGAAGGCGTCCGCCAGGTGATCGGCACACGCCTGGCGAAGCTCTCCGACGAGGCTAATCGCCTGCTCTCGGTTGCTTCGGCCTTCAACGGATCTTTTGCCTTCGACGTCGCCGCGGCCGCCGCCGAGCTCGATGAGCAGACGGCGCTCGGCGCGCTCGACGAGGCGCTTGACGCGCAGCTTCTGCGGCCTGGTGCGAATTCCGAGGTCTTCGATTTCACCCACGCGCTGATCCGTCACACGCTCTACTCCGATCTGAATCCAGCGCGGCGCACGCGGTTGCATCGCCGGATAGCCGAGGAGATGGAGCGCACGTGGGGTGAGCGCGCGTCACATCATGCGGCCGAAGTTGCGTTCCAGTTCTGGCGCGGCGCGGCGGCCTCGGGCACCGAGCGTGGCGCCGAATACGCGATCTCGGCGGCCGACAATGCCGAGTCGGCGTACGATCACGACGACGTCGCGGCGTTCCTGCGTATCGCGCTGGAACTGCTGCCGGAGAAAGATCGCCGGCGCACGAAGCTCTTGATGCGGCTCGCGTCGGCATTGGCCTGGACATTCCGCGGCGAGGAGTCGGTGAGCATCGCGCTCGAAGCGGCGTCAAGCATCGCGGCTAGCGAGGGAAGTGATCGCGCCGCCGATTATTGCGAATCGGTCGCGCGCGAGCTCTTACGCGGGGGCAGCATCGAGAGCGCGTGGGCGCTTGCGCGCGAGGGTCTCAACTACATCGGTCCGCGTCGCGATATTACGTGGGCGAGCCTCGACGAAATCGATTGCTATCGCGCCGACGGCGAGGATCCGAACAATCCGGGCACCACGATGGACACGCCGCGCACGCGCGAGCGGCGCGCGGTGCTCAGGAAAATCTCGTCCCAGCAGGCGTCGTCGCGGCGCATCGACCAGTATCCGTACGACTCGCGCGAGGAGATCCTCGCCGATCCGTATCGTGAAGGAATCCCGCTGCTGCTGCTCGCCGGCGATTGCCGAGGCAGCCTGCCCGTATGGGCACAGCGCGCGGCCGAGGCGGAGCGGAGCGGGCGTATCGCCCTGGCGATGGACTCGTGGACGTTCGTCGCGCGGTGCCAGATCTCGCTCGGCGATTTCGCAGCGGCGCGCGCATCTTACGATCGCGCGATTGCGATGGCGGCGCGCGTCTCGGGCAATCCACTCCCCCTGCTCAACTTGCTGTCAACGCGATTCGACTTCCTGCTGGCGCTCGACGATGGTTATGACGAACTGACGCAGCTGCCCGGCGAAGCCGAACTCTTCGCCAATCCGCCTCCGCAGTTCAAGTGGGCGTTCGCCGCGGCCTGCGCCACCAACGCGCTGTTGCTGGCGCGGCGCAATCTGCCTGAGCCTGCGCTCCAGGTCATGCCTCCTGCGATTGTAGGGCTACAGCGCGGCGCGCCATGGGGACTGACGTACAGCCTGATGGCGGCGGACTTGGCCAACGTGCTTTGGGAGCTCAACCGCATCGAGCACATTGACGCGATCGAAGCCGCGCTGCGCGACAAGGCGCTTCGCACCGATTTCCGTTTCCCGATGCGTGAGTCGCGCCTTTCATTGGCCCGCATCTGCGCACTCCATAAGCACTACGACGAAGCCGTGCAATGGTTCGATAGATCACGCCTCGTGCTGGATGAAATGGGATGGCAGCCGCTGCGCGCGATCGTCGATTACGATCAGGCCGTCATGTACCTGCGCCGCAGTTCTGACGGTGATGCTGCTCGCGCCCAGCAATATCTCAAGCTTGCCCAGGAACAGTTTCGCCGCATGGGAATGACCGGCTTCATCAAGCGCGTCGAGGCGCTCGAAACGGGCGGCGCGTATCGTACGGCGCCGAGCTCCGTTCACGCCTGAACCGCAGAGCCCGCGTGATTGATCTGTGACCGCATCAGACTCGATGACACTGATGTTCACCGAGCTGGTGAACTCCTCGCTCGGTCCGAACGCAAACGAGGAAGCTGAGGAGCATCTCTTCCACGTTCATCGCAAACTACTCACCGACGCGGCGCAGGCGGCGAACGGTCAAGAGCTGCAATGGCTTGGCGAAGGCATGCTCGCCGGATTTCAATCGAGTGCCGACGCGGTGCAGTGCGCGATCGCGATCCAGCAGTCCGCGCGGCGGCAGATCGAAGGATTTCGTCTCGAACTGAAGATCGGACTCCACTTCGGCGAACTACGTCGTCGCGATGGCGGTTATTTCGGCAATGCGCTCGGCGCCGTGCAGCAGTTGTGCGAACAAGCCAAGCCCGGGCAGATCAGATGCAGCGCCACCATCGTCGAGCTGCTGAGCGCCCGTTCCACCTTCTCCTTCAAGAAGGTCGGCGACACCGAATTGCGAGGAATGCCCTCGCGCAGTGCGATCTACGAGGCTGCATACGACTCAAACGATCCGGCGGCGATGCTCAATCGCACGCCGTTCGTCGGCCGCCAGAGCCAGGTGAAGCGTCTTTCGGCGCGGCTCGAAGAAGCGACCAACGGACGCGGCAGTATCGTGATGCTGCGCGGCGAGCCAGGCATCGGCAAGAGCCGCCTGCTCGAAGAGTTCAGCGACCTCGCGCGGCGTAGCGGCGCGACAGTTCTGCGCGGCGCCTGCTACGACGGCGAATGGCAGGCGCCCTACAGCCCCTTCTCCGAAGCAGTGACGGAATACGCGCGCCATGCTGACCGCGCCGAGTTGAGCGCGACGCTCGGCAAGCGCGCGTCAATCGTCGCGCGCATCGCGCCGACCTTGCACAGCATCATGCGCGATATCCCCGAGCCGCCGCGGCTCGAGCCCGAAGACGAGCGCTTCCGGCTCTTCGATGCGGTCGCGCAATTTATCGTCGCCGCCGCACGCAACACGCCGCTCGTGCTGATACTCGACGACCTGCACTGGTCCGATCGCGGCGTAGTTGGGATGCTCAATCACGTCGCACGAATCGTTGCCTCGAACCCAATTCTCGTGATCGGCGCGTATCGCGACGCCGAGGTCAATCGAAAACATCCGCTGTCCGGCGCACTTGCCGCGATTGCCCGCTTGCGCAACTACGAAAACCTCAAGCTCGACGGCCTCAGCGACGAAGCGCTCGCCGACATGCTGGAAATCATCGGCACCCAGGGCGCACCGGACGCGCTGATCGCGGCGCTGCGCCAGGCGACTGAGGGCAATCCGCTTTTTATCCGCGAGCTGCTGCTTCATCTGCGTGAGGAAGGAAAGATCCTCTCCGGCGGCCAAGGCTGGGGTTCAGAATTCAGGGGCGACGATCTTGGCATCCCCGAAGGCGTGCGCCAGGTTATCGGCCGCCGCCTTGCGCGATTGTCAGAGGATGCAAACCGGCTTCTTTCGGTGGCAGCCGCCTTCAACGGATCGTTCGCATTCGACGTGGCAGCGGGTGCCGCTGGCTTTGACGAGCGCACCGCGCTGACGGCGCTGGATGAGGCGCTCGAAGCGCAACTGCTGCGTCCGAGTGCGATTGCTGACAGCTTCGATTTCACGCACGCGCTGATTCGGCAAACCCTTTACGCGCAGCAAAATCCGGCGCGCCGCGTCAGACTACATCGCAAGATCGCCGAAGAGATGGAACGGAGCTGGGGTGAGAAGGCGACGCATCACGCCGCCGAAGTCGCCTTTCATTTCCATCGCGCAGCGGCGGCATCCGGCACCGGGCGCGGCGCCGAATACGCCATCGCGGCGGCAGACAACGCCGCGGCCGCATTCGGCCACGACGATGTCGCGGGCTTCCTGCGTATCGCGCTCGAGCTGCTCGCGCCGAGCGACTCCCGCCGCGCCTCACTCCTGAGCCGTCTCAGTTTCGCGCTGACCTGGTCACTCAACGCAGAAGAGGCCCTTACTACCGCACGCGAGGCAGGAGCCTTGATCGTGACGACCCAGGGCGACGACGCTGCCGCCGACTTCTATGAGCAAGTCGCGCGGGCGATGTTCAATGCGGGGCTGACTCGCGGCGCCTGGGAACTCGCCAAGGAAGGGCTGCGCTTTATCGGCGACCGGCGCGACATTGTGTGGGCGAGTCTCACCGAAATCGACATCAACCGCGCGGAGGGCGAAGATCCCGATAACCCCGGGATCATGGTCGATTCACCGAACGGCCGCCGCCTCGCCGAAGTCTTGTGGCAACTACCCCACGATCAGTTGGACGCACGAAACATCGAGTTGATCCACCTGTCGCGTGCGGAGATCTTCAAGGATTCGGCGCCGTCGGCGCGCATCTACATGCGCACCGGCGCCTACGCCGCGGCCCGGGAACGCTGGCAGCGCGAAGCCGTCGATTGTGAGATGCGCGGCGCGTTGGCGCGGGCGCTGCGCGCGTGGGCAGGAGTCGCGCGATGCCATACCGCACTTGGGGAATTTGCCCAGGCGTCTGCGGCGCTGGACCGCGCCTTGGCGGTCTCGGCGCGGATGCCCAATCCATCATTTGGCGCGATGGCGTTGCAGGGTGCTCGCGTCGAATACTGTCTCGCGCTCGAGGAAGGATGGCATCAACTGGACGCGCAGGTGCGCGGCGAGTTCAGCGTGGCTCGCGACTTGCCCTTGATGGCCATTTTCAGAGCGTTCGGACCTGAGGGTAAGTGGATGCTGTCAGGATCCTATGCCTACTGCGCCGGCTTGTACGCATGTATAGGACAGCGCGAGTTGTCGCTGGAGCATCTGAACCTGGTGCCCGAAGCGATAGAGCGCGGCGCCTCATGGGGCGCGAACTACATAATCACGGCTTGCATGGCCGCGACGACACTGTGGATTCTGGGCCGCACAGACCACGTCGAAGTCATCGAGCGCAACATCCTGAAAAAGGTCGTCGAACCCGACTTTCATTTTCCGATGAACGACGGCCGCCTGTCGCTGGCCCGTCTGAGCGCGCTCCAGGGCCGCTTCGAGGAAGCATCGCAGTGGTTTGCGAAATCACGCCAGGTGCTGGATGCAAATGGCGCGCGGCCGCTGCGGGCAATCTCCGACTACGATGAGGCCCTGATGTACTTAAGGCGCGGGATGGCGGGCGATCGGGAGCGCGCAACCCCCTGCCTCGACCGAGCTCTCCGGCAGTTTCATGAGCTGCAGATGAGTGGATGGATTCTTCGTGTGGAACAGCTTGCGATGATGGACACTTGAGCGCGCGCCTGATAGCTAGCATCGGCGCACCGAGCGGAAGAAAGTTTGCCGCGTGCCATTGAACCAGTGATCCAAAGCCGGCCGTCGCTCTTCATCAGCGTTATCGTCTTTCAACTTGTTGCCCTGGTGCTTGCGGCGGTCGCCTGCGCGGCGGCTCCTCTCGGGGCAGATCCTCCAGCGTCGGCGGCCGACGATTTCAAGCCGCGATACACGGAGCCCGATACTTCTATTGTGCCGCCGCCCGGCGCGACGCGTCTTCCAGTGCGCGTTGGTCTATACGTTCTTAATCTCGTGTCGCTCGACGAGGTCCATCACACATATATATGTGCGGGCTACCTGACCGAGACCTGGAACGACCCGCGACAATCGTTCACCCCCAGGCCAGGCGAGGGCGCTGTCCGCTATTACCAGAAAACCGACGTATGGTTTCCGCTCGTTCAATTCGACAACTCAACGGAGCCGCGCACCGTCGCCGCCTTCACTCTGGCGGGCAGCGCGGACGGCACGTTGCGTTACACCGAAAAGTTCAGCGTCAAGCTGTCAACGAATCTCTTCTTGCGATCGTTCCCGTTTGACGAGCAGGAACTCGAGGTTTATGTGCATCCCTTTACGGAGCAGACCCGGCAGCTCGTGATCACCGCCGATCCCGAGTCGACGGGCGCCTCCCATGCGTCGTACACTCCCCTGCCACTGTGGACGACCGGCCCAGTTACGTTCCGCTCGATCGCGGGCGAGGTGGGCGAAGGCGATCGCGCGCCGTCGCACGTGGTCTTCGGAATCCATGTGAAGCGGCATTCCGAGTATTACGTGTTCAGGATTTTCCTGCCGCTGTTTTTGATGGTGTCGATTTCGTGGGGTGTGCTGTGGATTCCACCGAGCGATCTCAACAGCCAGCTCCTGATCTCGGTCACGACGGTGCTGACGCTGGTCGCCTTTTCGGTCGCGGTCTCTAACGTGCTTCCGCCGGTTCCCTACCTCACCTTCTACGACAGTTTCTTCCTGGTCAGCTTTTTCTTCATCATGCTGACGATTGGCGAAGCCATCATGGTGCATCTGATGCACGGACGAAACCGCGCGCAGGCGCTCAAGGTGCGTAGCCTGACGCGGCGGTTATTCCCGCCGGCGTTCATCTTCACGGCATTGTTGATGGCGGTCATTTTCCTGCACTGAATTTCTTGTCCATACCGCGCCGGGAGCTTCACTCCGTGGCAGAGCGCGTGCTAATCGGCATCCTGAAGCACGCATTGCAGGAGGTCGTCGCATGAAAGCCGCAGTCTATTACAAAAATGGCGCGCCCGATGTTCTCAAGTACGAGGACGTTCCTGATCCCAAATGTCATCCGAGCGGCGTTGTGATTCGCGTCGAGGCCGTCAGTATCGAAGGCGGCGACACGCTCAATCGATGGCGCGGCGCGCTCACCAGCGTCCCACATATCGTCGGCTACCAGGCGGGTGGCGAGATCGTCGAAGTCGGCAAGGATGTGAAGCATCTACGCATCGGACAGAAAGTCACGACCGTGTTCGGCGCGGGCTCGCATGCGGAACTGCGCGCGGTCGCGGCGCGCAACGCGTGGCCGGTGCCTGATGGATTCGACATCAAGCTGGCGTCGGCGATCCCCGTTCCGTTCGGCACTGCCGACGATTGCCTCTTCGAGTTCGGCCATCTGAAGGCCGGGGAGACCGTGCTCGTGCAGGCCGGCGCGAGCGGCGTCGGCGTCGCTGCGATCCAGCTCGCCAAGCGCGCGGGCGCCACTGTTATCGCGACCGCGTCGAGCGACGAGCGCCTCGAACGGCTGCGCCCGCTCGGCATGGATCACGGCATCAATTACAAGAACAGCGACGTCGCCAAGTCGGTGAGGAAGCTGACCGACGGCAAAGGCGTCAACCTCGTCGTCGATCCGGTCGGCGGCTCCACCCTCCAGGGCAGCATCAACTCGCTGGCGTATCGCGGCCGCATCTCAATGGTCGGCGCGGCCGGCCGCGAAGCGATGACGGTCGACGTGGGTCCCCTGATGGGCTTGAACGCGAGTCTCAGCGGGGTGTTCCTCGGCGCCGAGATCGGCACCGATCGCGCGCACAACATGATCCAGCGCCTCGTCGATGAAGCCGCGCGCGGCGAACTCAAAGTCGTAATCGATAAAACCTTCCCGCTGTCAGAAGCAGCCGCCGCACACGCATACATAGAAAGCCGCCAGGCCGTGGGCCGCGTCCTGCTCATTCCATAGTCGAATCGCGCGCTCTTAGCGAAGCGAGAGCTTGTCGCCGATGTCTATGTGTTCGCACGAGTCGTGATCCATTCTTCGTCGCGTTCGCTTAGTTCTCGAACGCTCAGGTCGTGGAAGATCAGATCTAACGTGTGACCGTTGGTTTCGATTCGGACTTCGTGCATCGGCTTGCCCAGCCGAGCGGCCCATTCCCGGGCGGGCGCTGATTCGTCGACATAGCTCGCACCTGGGTAGGCAAGCAGACAGCGGACTCCCCATACCTTGCCGTCCGGAGCACCGGCCTGACTCCAGGCGCCGTAGTCGGTATAGATATCCTCCCATGATTCTTGCCAACACCGATCGGTAACCGAAGTGACTACTGCGACAGAGGTGCAATGGGTGAAGCGATAGAGGAATTGGTACTTGTTGATTTCCGCGACGATATCGTAGTCGCGCAGAAACGGCGCGAAGCCATGCCTTATGATGCTGCTATCGAACAGCGGCTCCTGAAGCGCCTTTCGCATCTCATCGATAGTCATAATAATCGCTCGCCTCTCCTGCGTGCTCGATGGATCAATCTCAACTCGAGTGCCATCATGAGCCATCTGCGCCTCAATGCGTAGCAGGTGACCGTTTGAAGATTGCGTAATTGAATGAGTAATCCGCCGCGCCGCTTACCTCAGAAGTAATTGATGACATTCGCGCTCATGCCTACTCATAGGCTGAACGCGGCTCGTGGAGCCGCAATTCAGCAAAGGAGTATGGCTATGAGCAACATCGCCGAGTTGGTCGCAGGATACATCGCAGCGTGGAACGAGCGCGACGCGCGCAAGCGTCACGATATCATCGCGCGCACCTACAGCAACGATGCAGTCTATATCGACGCGCATCGCAACGGCGAAGGTCACGAGGGCATCAGCACGATGATCGCGGGCGTGCAGGAGCGCTTCGTCGGCTACAACTTCAAATTGAGGGGCGCGATCGAAGAGCATAACGGCAGAATTCGCTTTCAATGGGAAGCGGGCGGCACGAAAGACGCCCCGCTCCACTTCGTCGGCACCGACTTCGGCATCGTCGGCAACGACGGACGCCTGAAATCGATCACCGGCTTCACCGACGAAGCCCCCGCACAGCCGCAACAGTAAAGCAGAAATGGCGGATGAGGCGCGAAGTGCCTCATCGGCCGCTCGTCGGGTGCCGCTAGCCCAGTTTTGAGGGTCGCTTGGGGCCCAGCCTTTTTACGCCCGCTAACCGGACGGCTTTGCGCGCACGCCCGAGATCGTATTGCTGTTGCATCGAGAGCCAACGCTTCGCAGACAGATGGGCGATGTGAAATCAGCGGTCAGCTTGCGCTGCGCGCCTGGCTTCGTTTTCTGACGGGTGGAACGGGCTCACAGGCGGGGCCGTCGTTGACGGCGAACAAGTTGCGGTGCTGGTCGATTTCGGCGATGGCCCAGTCGCACCAGCGGATGTTTTCTGCCATCCAGTCGAGGCCGCGGCGCAGCGTGAAGTAGGCGAACATCATGTTTGCGTTCCCGTACTCGGTCTTGCGCGCGAATACGGCCTGCTCGATATCGCGATAGAACGCGAGGTACTTCCGCCAGCCCTCGCGCTCCTCGACGAGCTTCTCGCGCGCGCCATCCGCGCCGAGATGTCCGAGGAAGCGGCACCTGAGCAGCGGCGCGTGCTTGAGTTTCACGCCTTCGAACGGGCTCTGCATCCATTCGAGCAGCATCGCCTGGCCCGCGGGCGTGATCGTGAACAGGCGCTTGTTCGGACGCCCGCGCTGGATCACTTCGCGGCTGCGAATCAGTCCCGCCTGTGCCATCCGCTCGAGCGTCGGATAAATCTGCCCCGGATGCGCATGCCAGTAATGCACCATCGATTCGTTGAAAATCTTGACGATGTCGTAGCCGGAGATCTCCGGCACTTCGGCGATAACGCCGAGCAGCGCGTGCTCGAGCGTCGCCTTGATTGCGCGCGGCGCGCGCCGCGGCTTCGTCGCCACGGCGCGCGCTGCTACGTGTGAGGTCTTTCTTACTGCCATCGATTCCTTACGCGGGAACCCAGTTACCGTGGAAGCCGAACGGCACGCGATGCGGAGCCTTGATGCGCGCGACCGGCGCGCCGCCGAAATTGCGCGCGTCGAGGATCGCGAGCTCGCTGGAATTGACCGCCGGATCGTACCAGACGGAAAGCACCCATCCGTCGTCCTCGTCAGATGCAGCATTGCGCGGCACAAACACGGGCTCGCCCGGCTGCTTATTGCCGCCGAGATCCTGATTCTCAATCTTGCCGGTCTTGTAGTCGCGCTTGGTCACGACGTTAAAGCCAACCAGTTCCTTGCCGTTCTGAGCGTGATGCGACCCGAAGTAGCCATAGCGATGCTTCCTGCCGGCGAGGCGCTCGTCAAACCGCGGGAACTCGCTTGACTGATCGTCAACCTGGTTCTGCTTGAGCGATCCGTCGCTGAGACCGAGCGTCCATCGCCACGGCAGGGGAGGATTGCCGAATGAGTTGCCGGTCATGTCGAGCGCGCCCATCCGGCATCCGTCGACGATGAGCTTGCCGTCCTCTTCATATGCGTTGAGGAAGTGAAACACGTAGAACGCGTCGTCGTGAAACCACTTCACCTCGCCCGTACGACGATCCATCGCGCCGATCCGAGTGCCGTGCTGCGGCTCCCATTGCAGCATCGGCCCGCCGTTAGCCATGTTTTCAATATGGAACACAGAAGGACACACGAAGAATATCGCGTAGTTATCAGTCGCGATGAAGTCGTGCATCATCACGGGCAATCCGCTGTCGATCGGACGCGACTCGACGAGCTTGCCCTGCCGATCGGCGCGGTACCAGGTGACGTAGGGCGGAAACGGCTGATAGCCGAAGAACAGCAGATCGCCGCTCACCGGATCGAACTTTGGATGCGCGGTGACCGGGCCGGTCATCTTGCCATCGAAGTCGTACATGCCGACCGTCTCGAGCGTCTCGGGCTTGAGTTCGTGCGGCAGTCCCGCTTCCCACAGCGCGAGGAGGCGATTGGCATAGCCAATGATGTTGGTGTTGGCCGCGTTCTTCATCGGCGGCATATCGGGCGGCAGCTCGCCTTGCTGCTGGAGCAGTCCGCCGTAGATCGCCCGGCCCGCTTTCATCTCACCGTTGAGCCCGGCCGTGTGGACGTAGCGATTGCGATACGCGGCGCGGCCGTCGCGCAAGATGAACGCATGCGTCATGCCGTCGCCGTCGAACCAGTGGTAGCGGCCGAGCGGCTGGAAATGCGGATTCGGCCCGATGCGATACAGCGCGCCGCGCAGCTCGCGCGGGATCTCGCCTACGACCTCGAGGTCGTAGGCATCGCCCTCTTCGCGCCACGGTGCGTAGTTGCCGTTGAGAAAAGGATTATCCGAGTTCCACATTTTGAGAGTCTCCTTGCGATGGCCTCAGTTCAACCTTTTCATAGTTCAATATTGAACTAGAGGCAAGTGGTTAAGCGCAAATGCTTCCGCATGTCGAAGTGATCAACTGCCGCAGCGCGATTGCATGCACGCAGCGGGGATCATGCGGTTGAAGCGGACACGGGCGACCTTTAAGATCGGATCATGATGCGCGATGCGATCCTGCTCGTCGCGGGGCTCTTCTCGTGGACGATTGTCGAGTACGTCGTTCACGGCGCGCTTGCGCATTCGCATCGTACCTTCGTTACGAAGATCCACGGCATCCATCATGGCGATCCGCATCGCGTGTTCACGATTCGCGCCTGGCCGTGGGTCGCGATCGTTTACTTCACGAGCCTCGCCTTTCTCGGAATCTCTGCGCCGACGATCTACCTCAGCGGAATCATCGCGGGCTTTCTGGCGTACGAGTTTCTGCACTACCGCTTTCATTTCGCGGAGCCCAGCAGCAATCTCGAATCGTGGCTGCGCGCGCGCCATCTGGCGCATCACACCGGCGCGCCGAACGCTTATTTCGGTGTAACGACTCCGCTCTGGGATCGTGTCTTCGGCAGCGAGCCCGAGGCCGCGCGTCGCGCAGAGCTCGAGGCGCGCGCATCTAAAATGGCGCCGCTGACGGGCCGCACCAATATCGAGCGCATCACGCGCCGCTTCAGATTCAGCAACTAGTATTCAGCCGCACTGAAGTTGACTGGCAGCTATCTTGCTTCATGTCTCAAGTCGAGATATTGAGGGCTAATCGTGTACGAAGGATCGATCAGAGGCTCGCGCGGCGCCGCCGCCGCAGGAGCAAGACTGCATCTGATGCAATCGCGGCCGGCGCCGGAGACCGTCGAGGCATCGCGCCCCAGGATGGACATCAAGTTTCCGATCCTGGGCTTTCTGATGGAGCACGAGGCGACGGGCTACGACTTGCGTCGTCGCTTCCTCGATCCGATCGGCTTCTTCTATCGCGTCAGTGACGGCTCGATTTATCCCGCGCTGAAGAAGCTCGCGCGCGAGGGGCTCGTCACGGTGCGCAACGAAAAACACGGACACCGCACGCGCAAGGTTTACTCGATCAGTCCCGAGGGCAGAACCTGGTTCAAGCGGATGCTGCGTCAGCCGGCCGAGCCGGTTTTCGTTTTCGACGAGATGCAGATCAAAGTGTATTTCGCCAACAACGATCCGGCCGCCGCGCTCAGTCATATCAACAACACGATTCGCGAGGAGACGGTCCACGCATCGAACCTGCGCGCGCTCGTCACCAAGATGCGCCGCGAGAAGGCGAGCCCGTTTCGCCGCATCGTCGTCGAGCTCGGCCAGGCCGTGCTCGAAGCCAAGGCTCGCGTGCTGACGCGGCTGGCAACGGAATTGCAAAACGAAATCCGGTCATTCGCGAAGAAGCCGCAGGCGGGACGCACTCCGCGCGCGGCAATCGCGAAGTAGATCGTAGATGGGGAGGGACTGATGGATACCAAGTTCGCTGTCGATCTCGAGCACGTGATTCGCACCTACAAGCGCGATGAGTTTGAAGTACGCGCCCTCGACGACGTTACGATCCAGATTCCGGAGGGCCGCTTCGTCGCGATCATGGGGCCTTCGGGCTCGGGCAAGACCACGATGCTGAACCTCGTCGCCGGCATCGACCATCCGACCTCGGGCCGCGTCGCGGTCGGAGGCGAAGAGATCACCGGCATGAAGGAGCGCGATCTCGCCGCGTGGCGCGCGCGTCATATCGGATTGGTATTTCAATTCTACAATCTGATTCCGGTGCTCACCGCGTTCGAAAATGTCGAGCTGCCGCTGCTGCTGACGCATCTGAGCAAGGCCGAGCGGCGCGAGCACGTTGAGACCGCGCTCAAGGTCGTCGGTCTCGCCGATCGCATGGATCACTATCCGCGTCAGCTCTCGGGCGGACAGGAGCAGCGCGTCGCGATCGCGCGCGCGATCGTTACCGACCCGACGATCGTCGTCGCTGACGAGCCGACCGGCGACCTCGACGCCAAGTCGGCCGAAGACATCCTGTCGCTGCTGGTCGAGCTTAACCGCCAGTTTCACAAAACGATCGTGATGGTCACGCACGACCCGCGTGCCGAGCGCTACGTCGATACCGTTTATCGCCTGGACAAGGGCATTCTCGCAGGCGTCGAGCCGGGCAAGGGCGGCGGCACTCCGGCCGAAGCCGCGGGAGCCACGGCCTGAGCGGATGGAGTTCGCGTGATGAAGTACGCGATGCTGGTGCTGAAGAATCTGACGCGCAGCAAGCGGCGCACGATCCTTACCGTGTTGTCGATTGCTGTCTCGCTGTTTATTTTCTCGGCACTGGTCAGCCTGCCGACCGTCGCCAATCAGATTCTGAGCGACACGGCCTCTTCGGTGCGCGTGTCCTGCCACAACAAGGCCGGCCTCACCTACAGCATGCCCGAGGCCTACAAGCAGCGCATCCAGACCACCAGGCATGTCGTCGCGGTAGTTCCCGAGAGCTGGTTCGGCGGGATCTACCACGAGATGTCCGATCAGTTTCCCAATCTCGCGGTTGATCCGGATAGTGCCGAGGCAATGTGGCCCGACTGGGGCGTCACGCACGATCAGTGGGAGCAGTTCCGTTCGCTGCGCACGGCGTGCCTGGTCGGCTCGGGTACGATGAAACGCTTCGGATTGCACGTCGGACAACAGATTCAGCTCCGCGGCACGATCTACCGCTTCAACGTCACGCTCAATATCGTCGGCGAGCTGCAGGGCAAGGCGCCGCCCAACTTCCTGATCTTCCGCCGCGACTATCTGGAAGAATCCGAAGGCCGCCCTGGTTTCGTCGATAACTTCTGGGTGCGCGTCGACAAGTCCGAGAACGTGCCGACGGTGATCGCCACACTCGATGAAGGCTTCGCCAATTCTTCCGCCGAGACGCAGACCGAGACTGAATCGGCGTTCGTCGGACAGTTCCTGAATGGCTACCGGCTGTTCTTCCGCTTGGCCGAGATCCTGGGCTTCATCGTGGTCGTGACGATCGGCATGGTTGCCGCGAACACCGCTGCGATGTCGATTCGCGAGCGCCGCGGTGAAATCGCGGTGATGCGCTCGATCGGCTTCACTTCGAGCACGATCCTCTCACTCCTGCTGAGCGAGTCGCTCGTGATCGGCCTCATCGGCGGAATCATCGGGTGCGGCGCCGCCTTCGTGGTGCTCAAAGTTTTCTCGGTAGGGGCGCCCGCGATGGGCGCACTCAGCGCGATCCAGATGCCGCCTTCGATACTGATCGAAACTCTGATCATCGCGGCGATAATCGGGATCCTGAGCGCGCTGTTTCCGGCGCTCTCTGCCTCCCGCCGCAACATCGTCGATACCCTGAGGACGGTTGCCTGATATGGCAGTGCCGCTGAAATACAACCTGCGCAGCCTGCTGGTGCGCCGCGTCTCGACCCTGATGACTGGTGGTGGAATCGCGCTGGTGGTCGCGGTGTTCGTGATGGTCATGGCGATGGTGGCGGGACTCAACTCCGCAATCTCCGACACCGGCTCGCCTGACAATCTTATCGTCATCCGGCGCGGCGCGACGACCGAGACCTACTCCTCGATCCAGCTTCCGCAGTTCGACGCGATGAAGTTCCTGCCGCAGATTCGCCGCGACAAGGATGGCGCTCCGCTCGCTTCGCCTGAGCTGCCGGTGCAGATGCTGATGCAGAGGATCGGCGGCGGAAGCGACAATATCGTCATGCGTGGCGTGCTGCCGGTCGCGCTCGAGGTTCACGACAAGGTTCATATCGTCGAGGGCCGCATGTTCAACCCCGCGGTCAACGAAGTAATCGTCGGCAAGGGGCTCGTCGGGCGCTACGAGAACTGCGCGATCGGCTCGACGCTTCATCTCGGGCGCGGCAACTGGAAAGTCGTCGGAATCTTCGACGCCGCGGGCAGCTCGTTCGAGTCCGAAGTCTGGGGCGACATCCATAATGTCCAGGACGACACGCAGCGCGGCGCATATTACGCCGACGTGCGCCTCAAGCTGCAGCCGGGCGCCGACCAGGATGCGCTGATTCGCCGCATCGCCGACGATCCGCAGATCAACCTGCAGGCTGAATCCGAGCAGGAGTACTACAAGGACCAGGCGGTCGTCGCGAACCAGATGCGCGTGCTGGGGATGGTCGTCGCCATCGTCATGGCAGTCGGCGCGATCTTCGGCGCGATGAATACGATGTATGCTGCGGTCTCCACGCGCACCACCGAGATCGGAACTTTGCGCGCGCTCGGTTTTTCGCCTGCGGCTGTAATGACGTCGTTCCTGACCGAGGCGTTGATGCTGGCGCTGGCGGCAGGCGCGCTCGGAATCGTGCTGGCGCTGCCGATTAACGGGTTGTCAACCACGTTCGGCAACTTCATCACATTCTCAACCCTGGCGTTCAGCTTCCGTGTAACGCCGCGTATAATGACCGAGGCAGTTGTCTTCGCCGCCGTGATGGGCGTGTTCGGTGGATGGTTGCCCGCCCGTCAGGCCATGAAGATGCGCGTCGTCGACGCGCTCAGGAGCGTATGACGTGGCAGCAGATCCCCCGCGCAGCCCCAATATCCGTGAGCTGGAATCGCTCAGAATCTCGCGCGCGCCGAAAGCCGTGCCGCCGAGCCGGCTTCTGCCCTATGTGATAGGGGCAGCGGCTCTGATAGTCGTCGGGGTGATCGGATTCGTCGTCTATCAGCGCACGCTCGGCCGTCCGCCCGAGGTGCAGACTGCGGTCGTGACATTCAAGCAATCGGGTCAGCCGGGAGTATTACTCACCGGCTCGGGCTATATCGTCACCAAGGACAAATACATCGTTATCGGCACCAAGATTCAGGGCCAAATTGTGCAGGAGCCGATCGAAGAGGGAAAAATCGTTCACGTCGGCGACTTGCTCGCCAGGATCGACGATCGTGACTATCAGGCTAATCTACGCCAGGCGCGATCCGACAAAGAACTGGCGCAGGCCAATCTGGTTCTGAAACAGGTGCGGGCAAGACGCTATCGCGATCTCTACACACAGAAAGTCGCGACCAAAGACGAGCTTGACGACGCCGAGAATCAACTGGCAGTGGCGCAGGCGACGCTCAATCATGCCAACAATGCGATCGACTACGCCAAATACTATGTTGATCTCTGCGTAATTCGATCCCCGCTCAACGGAATCGTGCTTACCAAGTATCGCGAAGTTGGCGACACGATTAACTACGGTGGCGATATCCAGGCTGGCGGTGGCACGTCGGACATCGTGCAGCTCGCCAACACCGACGACATGCGCGCCGAAGTCGATATCAACGAAAGCGATATCGCCAAGGTCACGATGGGCGAGCCGGCCGAGGTTATTCTCGACGCATATCCGGACAAGCCATTCGCGGCGCAGGTCGTGAAATTGTATCCCGAAGCCGATCGCCAGAAGGGAACGGTCAAGGTTGCAGTGCACATCATCGATCCGGATCTCGCAATCATCAAACCCGAGATGAGCGCGAAAGTGACCTTCCTCGCGAGCACACCGCAGACCCAGGAAACGCCTCTGGTACTCGTACCGAAAAAGGCGCTCCTCTCGGACGGCAATCCCAACGCGGTCTGGGTAGTGCATAATGGCGCGGCGATTAAGACCACAGTCACCACCGGCCGCGAATTCCAGGATGGCGTCGAAGTAAAATCCGGCCTGAGCGGCGGCGAGATGGTGATCGTCGTACCGCCACCGAATCTGCGCGACGGCCAGCAGGTAACTCCGGTTCAATCGTAACGCTCGACCTCTTTAGCTCGATCGTTAAGCTCGCCCGCCAAAAACGGGCGAGCTTATTTTTTTCGCCTTCGCTGTAATCCCTCTCCCTGACCAGGGAGAAGGCTGGGTTGAGGGTATTCTGGATCTGGGTTTCACATGCTCAGAGAAAGATCCAGGCGACCCTCACCCGGCGCCGCGATGCGGCGCCGACCTCCCTCTGGTCAAGGGGAAGAATTCCGGGGGGAGCGAAAATGTAGTTTTACAAAGCTCTCCTGATCAGGTCTTAAGACGACGCGGTAGTTGGGGAACCTCTGCGGCGAATTGTACTATTGACCTGCTCTATTGTCGCAATAGCGTCTGTTCGCAGATTTCACGACATATAATTTATTACTGTAGTAATAAATACCTATTCACTTAATCGCGTTAGTGCACGATACAGAAAAGTTGTTTCAGGAACGCAACTTCCGTTGACCTCATTTATCCTCCTCAGTATAAGGGCCTCCCTTGGGATCAGGCTCGGGTTCTGAGATTGGCCGAATTGTAAGCGAGTCGGCATTGTTTGAACGGGGTCGCGCCGCTTCTCGAACCGAATCGAGACTCGGCGCGGTATTGGGGGAGATTGTCATGCGGAGAGCGTGGGTTACTCGGTTCATTCCGAGGGTGGTTTCGTGTCTGTCTTCCGTTCTTTTGATTTCCATCACATTTGCAGCCGGTAAAGCGCTCGCGGGACCTGCCAACAAGCAGGCGTCGCAGCAACCGATGAATGTGCCGGTTAATCTCGATGGCTTTGGCGCGCCGCTGCCAGGTGTCGCGAGCAACCAATCGGATCTGAACATATTTGCGACCGGACAACTCAACTTTAAGGAAGTCGAGTCGCTGCCGCAGGTGGGGCCGGTGATGAATGGGATCTCATGCGCGGGGTGCCATTCGCAACCGGCGATCGGCGGCGGGGGCCTCACCATCAATGAGATTCGCGTGCGCAATAACACGCAGCCGGGTCCGGTACATATTTTCGCGGTCGATAATTTCCTTCGTAATGGACCGGAGACGCAGGGCTCGAACACGATCTTCGCAGAGGGCGTCGAAGCCGAGCCGCTCGGATGCCAGATAACTGCGCCCGGATGCCAACTGAGCGCGTGCCAGCAACTCGAGGCGCAACGCACTACATTCCAAGCGGGGCTGCCGACCTGCGACACCACAAGCGCCAACTACCAAGGCGGAGAAAATTGCATCGTCGGCCGCGCCGCAGTGCAGGTGTTCGGCGATGGTCTGGTCGAAGCCGTCGCCGATTCGACTTTCGTCCAACTCGCCAAAAATGAGCCGAACCCGATTCAGGGCACGGTCAAATACGTCACTGAAAATTTCCTGAACACCGCGCACGTCGGGCGCTTCGGATGGAAGGACGATCACGCCATGCTGCGCGGCTTCGCTGGCGATGCGTATCTAAACGAGATGGGCATCACGAATCCTGACAATCAGCAAGAAGTCAGCGAATGCGCTGCAAACCTCACAGCATTCGGAATCCAACTTGAAACGCCATCCAACCAGGAACCCGAGGACACGATCGATCCTGATGGACGCGCCGATATCGATCGCTTCGCGGACTTCATGCGAGCACTCGCGCCTCCACCGGAACTCACGCAGACCACGGCGGCGAACACCGGCTCGGCGCTATTCAACAAACTAGGATGCGCGGGATGCCATGTCGCAAACCTCACGACGGCCTCCAATCCCGCGAATTTCATTCCCCCTTCGACTGGCGGAATCGCGATTAGCTCGTCGCTTAACAAGACGCTCGCCAACCAGACTTTCCATCCCTATTCGGATTTCCTCTTGCACGACATGGGCTCGCTCGGCGACGGTATTACATCAGGCGCAGCCGGTCCTACGCTGATGCGCACCGCTCCGCTTTGGGGAATTCGCGGCAAATCTCAGTTCTTACACGATGGACGCGCGGGCGATATTCCGACCGCGATCAGTCTTCACGACGGACAGGGCAAAGCCGCCGCACGGGCCTTCGAGGCGTTGTCGACGCAACAGCAGCAGAACCTGGTGAGCTTCCTCAACACGCTCTGAGTGACTTCGGGGTTCACTTGGTGACTATCGGACTGCGCGATTCGAGCCTGGGCGCGCTTATCAGCCGCGCCCAGGCAGGATCGCATGAGGCAATCGAGGAAATAGTCATTCGCTACCGAGATCGGCTGATGCGTTTCGTTCGTGTTCGCGATCGAGGCGACGCGACCGAGGACATTTGCCACAGTATTTTAGTCAGCGTGATGACCGGGATCTCGAGTCTGAAGGAACCGGAATCATTCGAGTCGTGGTTATTTCAGATCGCGCGCAACGCCTGCCTGGAATCGGCACGCCGCGAGAGGCTCCGTCGCATCTTCATTCCGATCGAGCGCAAGCATGAAGACTTTCCGCTGACGGCTTCGGAAATCGATGCAAAACTCGACGAATTCAAAGCCGTCGTCGATAAGATGCCGGATTCGCAACGCGAACTGATCCTGATGCTGCTGGATCGCGATCTGTCGTACGAGGAATTAGCCACTGTAACCGGAACCACAGTCAGTTCAGTAAAATCAAAACTGTTCCGCGCCCGCGCATTCCTGCGACAGAATCTTTCTGTGAACTGATAATTCCGTAACCCCCTCTCCTTATCCTAGGAAAGGTCCATGGAGAGGTTACAATCTGGTAGTCAGGAAATATGTGCCATTTCACAACTGAGTTTCTGAGGATCGCTGGGCAAAAGAGCAAGGCGTTAGTTGAATTCGATACGTTGAACCTCTCCCTTGCCCTCTCCTGGGATAAGGAGAGGGGACCAGAAACATCAGGAGAGGGATCAGAATAGGATAGTCCGAGAAGATACTAGTTCCATGGAAATACTAGTGAAGTTGCGCAGCGAGGTTTAGTAATTCCTGGAGGGTTTGGTTGTAGCGGTAGAACTTGTCTTCTCTTAGTTGGTCGGTCGATTCGAGCCACATTTCTTCGCCTACCAGGGCGAGCGAGCTTAGCGTGTGGCGTAGCGACGGGCGGCCCGATTCGGTGATCTCGCTCAGCATCCTATTCCATACTGAGCGCTTTGCGCAGATTACGAAGTCGGGGTCGAATGCTTCGAGGTCAGTGACTATCTGCGCTTCCAGAACGCGATAGCCGTCGATCGCGACTCCGACCAGCGTCTCGCCGCCGTTGCCCGATTCATCGGGCATCACGCGAATGACGAAGCGCGTCTCGGCGTAGCCGAGGCGCTGAAACAAAGCGCCCTGGGCCTCCATCAAACGGCCCAGGGCGAGAAACCAACCTGGCTCAGGAAACGACGGCATCTTGTTTTACTTCAACCAACTTCGAAAAGTCCGTCGGCAGGATGCATCGCGGGCGCCGATCGAGTCCGGCTGAATCGCAGCGCTGCAGATACTCGTGAATGATCTTGCGCCAGAGCTGCCCCTGCAGCTCCATGCCCTTGTCGAAATTCTTGACGCCGCCGCCCATCAGAATCGCCATCGGCTCGACGAGCTCGGGCACGCTAAAGGTCTCGAGCAGTATCTTTTCCGCATCGTCGAGCTGCTCGTGGATCTCCTCGGCAACCGCGGGATTCGCCTTGAGCTGCGCCCGCAGATGCATCGTACCGTAGCCGACGTGACGCGATTCATCCTGCATGCAGCGGCGGAAGATCTCCTGGTCAACGCGGCTCGGCGCGATGAACTCGCCTTGGCGGAACATCGTGAGCACGAAGCCCTCGCCAAGGAGATGCAGGCGGCCGGTCTGCGCCGAGAAGCTGGGAGCATCGAAGATGCGCTTGAGCGAGAGCTCGCTGAGCGGGCTCGCGGTTCCAAGGCCACCGCCGTTGGCGAGCGCGCGCTTGCGGAACACGTCGGTATGGCGCGCCTCGTCCATCGCCTGCGTCGCGAGGAACATCTTCACTTCGAAGAAATCCTGGTTCATGTGGCTCATCCATCGCGTCGGCGCGTCGGCCGCGATGAATTCAACTTCGGTCAGGAAGGTGCAGAGCTGGCACATCGCGCGCTCGAGATCGTCGGGCAGCGGCTTGAGCTCCGACCATGGGATATCGCGCGCCGAGCTCCACTGCCGTGCGACGGCTTCTTCGTAAAGCTCCGCCGCGTTCTCGGCCCACACTTCGGCCTTTTCGTTGAGGGTGAAGCCGAGCGACGGGAGTCCCTCGGGAATCACCGCGCCGCGCGGCGCCATCGAGCGATGCTCTGAGCCGTGCTCGGGAACGACGCCATAGCTGCCGATCTCGATGTCCTTGAGGCGCAGGCCGAGATTGCCGGGCTTCGCACGCATGCCCCACTCGCCCATGTTGTTCATCCAGGCGAGGTCGGGCGTACCAGTCTCGTATAGCTTCTGCAGATAGCCGGAAGGCTGCAATTTGATCCGCGCATCGGAGCCGATTCGTTCCTCGTCCTTGATATGCACCGCGCCCATCAGACACCTCCTGGAGCGTCGTAGATGAAGAAGCCCTTATACTTTGGAGCTATCAAACGAATTGTTTGATTGTCAAATGATTTACTTGAGCGGGTCCCTTGCCGACGCCGCGTCGGTTGAGTCTCGCGATTTGCGCGCCGATTTGCGATGTGGTTATTGAGGACAACCGGAGGAATCGACGATGGCGGAGACATTCGTACTTGTTCACGGCGCATGGCATGGCGCGTGGTGCTGGGCCGCGGTTATCAATCAGCTCGAGCAACTGGGCGATCGCGCTTATGCGGTCGATCTGCCGGGACACGGGATGAACTACGCCAATCGCGCCGAGGTCACGCTCGACAGCTACGTGAACTCGGTCGTCGACTTTATCGAGAAACGCAACCTCACTGACGTCGTGATTGCAGGGCACAGCCTCGGCGGTTTGACGATTCCTGGCGTCGCCGTGAAGATTCCCAAGCGCATAAAACAGGTCGTATGGGTGACGGCGATCGTCGCGCTCGACGGCCAGCCGTTCGTTGATCCGCAGTCCGCGATAGTTCAAGGAGCGGCGCAACTTCCTGAGCGATCGACGCCGATCGCTGCGATGGGCGACGATTTCCTGAAAGGACTCGCCAACGACATGGATCCGGCGGTGCGAAAATTCGTGCTGAGCGCGCTGAGCCCGCAACCAATCGGGCCAATGACCGGCATCGTGCCGATGAACGCATACTTCGCGACGGGAATTCCGTCGGGCTACATCGTATGCGAGCGCGACGCGACGCCGATCGACGGCGGCAAGGAATGGCATCCGCATTTCACGAGCCGCCTGTGCAACCCGACGCTCAAGTTCATCAACTGTGGTCATGAAGTGATGTTCACGGCGCCGGTCGAATGCGCAAAGGCGCTGCACGAACTGGCGATGGGCAAATAATTCGTCGCGTCAGCGACCGACGATCACGCTGACGAACTGGTCGGCGTGAGCCGCGATCGAGAAATCACGTTCCACGAATTCGCGCGCGACGCGGCCCATGCGCTGGCGAACCTCGGGATCGTCCAGGCGTGCGATTGCATCGATCCATTGATCGGTCGTGTCGGCGAGAATTCCGGTGATACCCGGCTTCACCATCATCGGATGAACGCCGACGCGATTTGCGATCACCGGCAGACCCACGGCGTAGTACTGTAGGATCTTGAATCCGCACTTACCCCGGCTCCATCGATCGTCAGGGATCCAGCTCACGCCAATATCGCTCGCCGCAAGATCGCCGGCTTCGGTTTCGAGACTCCAAGTCTTGCGAATGAGCGGTGGGCGCTCAAAGTCCGGGAAGCGATCGCAAATCAGTTTCAAGCTGAGCTTCGGAAAGCGCGCGCCGATCGCCTCGAACAGCGCGCGCTTCTGCTCGATACCCTGGAGCGTGCTCGACGATCCGATCCATACGAGCTCGAGGTTCTCGCGTTCGCGAGGATTCGCGAGCTGGTAGTGCGCCGGATCGAGACATGTCGGAATCACGCGGACCGCGTCGCGCCGCCCCCCGCTTGCGATCGCCTGCTCTTTCAGAAAATCGTTACCCGCGATTACCGCATCGGCCGCCGCGACGGCATTTGCGAAACGCCTCTCTTTTTTGCGTGAGGCGATCCCCTTTGCACTGTACGAATCGTTGCAGAACACGGCGTCGTCGAAATCGAAGATGAGCCGCTTCGAGCGCGAGCGCAGGACTTTAAGTTGATATCCGGGGAGCAGGCGGCGCTGCAGGATTACCGCGTCGAAACCCGGCACGATTCCGAACAGGCGCATCCGCTCGATCGGACCGCGCGGTATCGCCTCGACGCTCAAGTCGCATCCGCCCGCGCGAAGCGCAGGCGCGAACGCCTCGATACGATAGCGCGAGCTGACGTGACCCGGAGTCTCGATTAACGCAAGCGCCTTCAAATCAGGCGCAAGTTATACTCGCGCCGCGCCTTAATGATAATAACGCCCACCCGCGCTCATCGCCTGTTGCACCTCGCCCATCGGGTAGTTCATGCCGCTGCGTAGGCCATTGATCATGCCGGTTATCTCCCGGATATGAGCCTGGTAGTCACGGCCTTGCCAGTGTCCCGGTGAGTTGCGGAAGTCGATCTCGTCGCGTTCCTTGGCCTTCTCGAGCTGGCCAATGAGGTTGCTCTTCTGCGAGCTGCTCAGCGCCGCGGTTGTCCCTTGCGGTCCGTAACCGTAGCCAGGACCGTAACCTGAATGGGGCTGCCATTGCGCGAACGATACCGCGGGCGCGGCAATACAAGCGAGCAACAGAGCGGCGGAGATTTTCATACGATACTTCATTGACCCTTCCCTCCTAGCACTTCCATCACAGCGGATAGCGCGCGAGCAGGCCTTTGGCTATTACCAGCGCCTGGATTTCGTTGGTCCCCTCACCGATCATCATCAGCGGCGCATCGCGGTAATAACGCTCGACCGGGAACTCCTGCATGAAGCCGTAGCCGCCCAGCACCCGCATCGCATCGAGCGAGATTTTCGCGCACGCCTCGGAGGCGAACAGCTTCGCCATCCCGGCTTCGACGTCGCATCGCTCGCCCGCGTCTTTTTTTCGCGCGGCGTTGGCAACGAGGAGCCGCGCCGCCTCGATTCTCGTACCCATGTCGGCGAGCAACAACTGCACCGCCTGATGCTGACAGATCGGTTTGCCGAAAGTGGTGCGCTGCTGCGAGTAACGAATCGCGGCCTCGAACGCGGCCCGCCCTACTCCCACAGCTCGGGCCGCAACGTTGATACGGCCGACCTCGAGTGCGCTCATCACCTGTTTGAAGCCTTCGCCCTCGCGCTCGCCGATAAGATGCGCCGCTGGAACGGCGACATCCTCGAACGTGACCTCGCACGTATCGACGCCCTTGTAGCCGATCTTCTTGAGGCCGGCGCTGACTTGCGGCCCACTCGCGTTTTTCTCGACGGCGAACATGCTGATACCAGCGTAGGCTGGCTTGGCGCGCGGATCGGTCTTGGCCGCGACCGCCAGCATCGTGCCGTTCTTTGCATTGGTTATGAACATCTTGCTGCCGTTGAGCACATAGTCGTCGCCGCGGCGCACCGCCGTGGTCTTAATAGATTGTACGTCGGAGCCGGCGTGAGGTTCCGTGAGCGCGAGGCCGCCGCGCTTTTCGCCGCGCGCCATCGCGGGCAGGAAGTATTTGCGCTGCGCGTCGGTGCCGTGGTGCGTGATAACAAACGCCATGATCAGATGGCTGTTGATCACGCCCGCCAGGCTCATCCATCCCCGCGACAGCTCCTCCATCACGCGCGCGTAGGTCTGGAAGCTGAGGCCGAGGCCGCCATGCTCGACCGGTATCGTCGCGCCGAAGAGCCCGAGCTGTTTCATCGTCGCAACCATCGCATGCGGATACTCGTCGCGATGCTCGAGGTCCGACGCCGCCGGAATTACATCGCGCTCAACAAAGCGCCGCACCGCCTCGACTATGTCCCGGTCAATCTGCTCTTCCATCAGAATCACTCCAGGTTGTTCAGCCTCACACGAAATTCGTTTAGCAGATCGTTACGCGGGCTTGCACGGTTGATGACGATGCCCTAGAGTAAGTGTCAATCTGACGCAAAGTAACGCCGGGAGGATGCTGCGGAAGCGGGATACGGGCGATGCTTGCAGGGGACGAAACATGGAAGCCACTTCGGATACGATCCTCACCGGAAGCGCGTTGCGCGACAAACTCGCCGTGCTGGGCCAGGACCAGTACAGCCTCGACGCCTGCGAGCATTACGCGGATATCATTGCCGAGATCAAACGGCTGAAGGCGCAGCGCCGCGCCGTGATCCTCGCGCACAATTATCAGCGGCCGGAAATCTTCGAGGTCGCCGACTTTATCGGCGATTCGCTGGAGCTCGCGCGCAATGCTCGCGACGTTCGCGACGCGGACATTATCGTGTTCTGCGGCGTGCATTTCATGGCTGAGACCGCCAAGGTGCTGAACCCCGAGCGGATGGTGCTGCTGCCCGATATGCGCGCCGGATGCACCCTCGCAGACAGCGTCACGGCCGAGGCTCTCGCCGAGCGCAAGGCCGAGCTGCGCAAGATTTATCCCGACCTGCGAGTCGTTTCTTATGTGAACTGCACCGCCGACGTTAAGGCCGAGTCCGACTCCTGCTGCACGTCGGCCAATGCGGTCAAGATCGTCGAGCGGATCGATTCCAACAATATCCTGTTCGTGCCCGACCAGAACCTCGCCGCCTACGTTCAGAGCAAATCCTCCAAGAACATCATTTCATGGGACGGCAACTGTTACGTTCATCATCAGATAACTCCGGCCGAGGTAGAAAAGGTCAAGCGGGCGATCCCCGGGATCAAGGTCCTGGCGCATCCGGAATGCCGCCGCGACGTGCTCGAATTGGCTGACGCGGTACTCTCGACAAGCGCGATGGTTCGCTATGCTACCGAGAGCGACGCCGACAAGTTCCTGGTGGTGACGGAGTGCGGACTTTCAGATCGCCTGCTGATGGAGATCCCGGGCAAGCACTTCTACAAGGCGTGCAAGCTATGCCGCTTTATGAAGATGATCACGCTGGAGGGGACGCTCGACTCGCTGCGCAACCTGCGGCACGAGATCGTGCTGCCGGAGGACGTGCGCCTGGGCGCGAAGCGCGCTCTGGAGCGGATGCTCGACCTCAGCGCGTAAGCGGCCGCACGGGCGGCGCCGCTGCAGTCTCGACCGCGGGCGACACGGGCGGCCTCGCGCGCCCGATGGTCGCGGTCGATACCGTTCTGTTCGCGATCAAGGACGGTCGTCTCAAGACCTACCTCGTTGAGCTGCGCGGCGGTCCGTCGCGCGGCAAATGGGCGTTTCCCGGCGGACTGGTTCGCGCGGGCGAGATGCTCGACGAGGCGGCGCGACGCGAGCTTTACGATTCGACGCGGCTCTCCGAGGCATACCTGGAACAGCTCTTCACCTTTGGCGATCCTTCGCGTGATCCGCGCGCGCACGTCGTGTCCGTCGCTTACATGGCGTTGATTTTCGATCCCGCCGCAGTTGGCGCGCCCTCATCGAGCAAGTACGTGGGAGGCGAATGGTTCGAGGTAGGCGATCTGCCACCGCTCGCGTATGATCACGCGCAGATGGCGGCCTATGCGCTGAAAAGGCTCAAGTCAAAGCTCGAATACACTAATATCGCCTATGCGCTGCTGCCGCGTGAGTTCACTTTTGCCGAGTTCGAGGACCTTTATGCGATGATCCTGGGACGCCCCCTCGATCGGCGCAATTTCCGCCGCCGCGTGATGACGATGGGCCTGCTGCGCGAGCTGCCGCATACACGGCGCGGACCGCATCGTCCGGCGGCCCTTTATTGCTTCGCGCAACAGAGTCTTAAGTTCATCCAGATGCTATAATAAACTTTGGTAGTAGATGATGTTTAAGGGCAACAAGCTCGTCATGGCACTGCTAGGCGGCCTGATGGTCGTCGGAGCAGTCGCCTATTTCTCCTACGGCACTTCTCATCCTGCTCCCGCCCAGGCTGCCGCGCCGAGCGAGGCCGCGGCGGCCGAGCAACTTCGCTTGACCCTCGATCCCGCGCGCTTCATTGGCGATGTGCGCAAGGCATATCAGGTCGCGCAGGACGATCCCGCCCTGCTCGCTCAGCTTCATTGCTACTGCGGATGCGACAAGGCTGACGGGCACAAGAACCTGCTCGATTGCTATCGCGACGAGCACGGATCGCATTGCGAGATCTGCGTCGGCGAAGCGCTCGACGCGGAAGCGATGGCCAAGCGCGGGATATCGGTCGGGCAGATTCGTGATGCGCTGCGCGCGCGATACTCCCACGGAGATTGAGGCTTGGTCGGACTGGTTTCGGCGTACATCGAACACTTCACGTATGTGGGGCTGTTCGCCGTCCTGATGATGTGCGGCCTCGGCCTGCCGCTGCCTGAGGACGTTGCGCTGCTCGCGGGCGGCTATCTCATTCATCGCGGGATCACCCGCTATCCGCTGACGCTCTTGGTATCGCTGCTCGGCGTCGTGTCGGGCGACAACTCGCTATTCTTCCTCGGCCGGCGCTTCGGCTCGGGCCTGGTCCGATATTTCGGCGTGTCGCGGCCCGGCAGCCAGATGCAAATCGAGCGCATCAAGGGCTTCATGGAACGCCATGGCCATCGCGCCATTTTCTACGCCCGATTCCTGGCCGGTTTACGCGCCCTCGTGTACCTCTCGGCCGGCTCGTTCGGCGTGCGGCCCGCAGTGTTCCTGATCTATGATTTGCTGGGCGCGTTCATCTCGGTTCCGATCGTGGTGTCGCTCGGATACCTGTTTGGCAAGCAACTCGAGATGGTCGTGCATTATCTCGGCGGCTTCGAGCGCTTGTTGCTGATCGTGGCGGTTCTCTGCATCGGGCTGTATGCGACTCGGATGCTGGTGCTGGCGGAGCGGAGAGAGCCGCAGGCATAGACCGCGCGCGATCGCGCCTGGGCTCGGACGGCCGGGCACAAAGCGATGAAACTCAAATTTCCCGCCCTCAACCTCAAAGCCAAGCTGATCGTACTGATCGTCGCGCTCCTCGCGCTGACCCTGGGCGCCGAGGTTTGGGTCAGTCTCGGCACGCAGCAGGCGATCGTCGATACCACCCAGGAGAAAGTCAAAGACCTGGCGCGCGCGATCCAGATCAGCGTCGAGCAGCTCACCTCCGTCGGCCCCGTCGATCGCGACCGTTTGCACGACTACGTAAAGAGCCTGCACGCGAGAGGTTTCGAGGTTTCGATCGCGTCGTCGCAGAACCTCATCATCAACAGTTCCAACCCGCACCTCATCGGCGCCGCGCTCAACACTCATACCTCGGATCTGCTGACCCCCGACCAGCTCAAGCATCCCGATGAGCTGGTGAAGATTCCCGGCGATCGTTTCGGCGACGAAGAAAATCGCACCACGGTGTACCTGATACCGGTCGAAGTCGAAGACCACTTGCTGGGATATGTGCAGGTCGCGGCGAACTTTGCCGACTTCGCGCAACCGCTCGCGGAAAATCGATCGCATCAGATTGCGATCGCGCTGGCGATCTTTGCGCTGGGCCTCGTCTTCGCATACGTGCTCGCCGATCGCTACGTCGGACCGATTCACGCGGTCGCATCCGCCGCACAGAATATCGCGGCGCGCGGCCTCGAAACCGTGCCCGAAGCCAAACGCGGCGACGAGATCGGACTGCTCACCAGATCGTTCAACGAGATGGTCGGGCAGTTGCGCCGCGCGCGCGAGCGCGAGCAGGAGCTCAACCGCCTCGAACGATTCACTGCGCTGGGCCAGCTCGCCGGCGGCCTCGCCCACGAAATCAAAAATCCGCTCAACTTTCTGAGCCTCGCGCTCGATCAGCTTCGCGCCCGCTACTCGCCGGCTGAGAAGCCGGGCCGCGACCAATTTGTGCGCCAGATCTCGATCATGAAGGATGAGCTGCATCGGCTCTCAGAGCTGGTGCAAAGCTTCCTGCAATACGGCAAACCGATCGAGATTCATCCGGCCCCGACTGACGTGAAGCAGCTCGTTGACGGCGTCGTCGCGCTCTCGGAATCGAAAATGAAAAGCCAGGGCATCGAGCTCGTCGAGGACATGGACGGCGTGCCGACCGTGCTCAACGTCGACGCGGAAAAGCTGCGCGCCTGTTTTATCAATGTCGTGGCGAACGCGATCCAGGCGATGCCCGACGGCGGCACGATGCGAATCGGCTTTGAGCGCAACAACGGCAGCATGGTGCTCAGGTTCTCCGACACCGGCGAGGGCATTGAGCCCGAGGTGGTCAACAAAGTCTTCGAGCCCTTCTTCACCACCAAGCGCGAGGGAATCGGGCTCGGCCTCTTTCTCTCCAAGGCGATCGTTGAAAAGCACGGTGGCACGATCCAAATCGGCCCCAATGGCGCTGAACGCGGAACGACGGTAACCTTCACCTTCCCGCTTTCGCGGATGAGCAGAAACTGATGAACCAGGCCTCGGTACTCGTCGTCGAGGACAACGATCTCGAACGGCAGATAACAGTCGAAACGCTGCGCGAAGAAGGCTTCGGCGTTGAAGAAGCCGCGATGGGCAAGCGCGCGATGGAACTGCTGGCGCTCTCGCGCTTCGATGTCGTCCTCACCGATCTGATGATGCCGGGGATGTCGGGTGACGAGCTCCTTGGCAAGGTGCGCATGACCTATCCCGGCAGCCAGGTCGTGATGCTGACGGCGCACGGTACGATCGAAAGCGCCGTGCAGGCGATGAAGAACGGCGCGTTCTACTACCTGACCAAACCGACCGATCGCGAGACGCTCGTGATGACGGTCGCGAAAGCGGCGGAGCTCGCGAACCTCCAGCAGGAGAATCTGCTGCTCAAGCGCCGCCTCGAGGGCAAGCTCGAAGCCGAGGGAATCGTCGGGCAGGACCCCGCCATCCAGGAAGTGATTCGGATGGTGCGGCGCGTCGCGCCTTCCAACTCGACAGTTCTGATCCAGGGCGAGAGCGGCACCGGCAAGGAAGTCGTGGCGCGCGCGATCCATCGCCTGTCGCCGCGGGTGGCGCGCCAGTTTGTCGCGATCAACTGCTCGGCAATTCCCGATACGCTTATCGAGAATGAGTTGTTCGGCCACGAGCGCGGCGCGTTCACAGGCGCCAACGAGCGCAAGATCGGGCTCTTCGAGAGCGCCGACAAATCGACGCTGTTTCTCGACGAGATCGCCGACCTGCCGCTTGGCTTGCAGGCCAAGATTTTGCGCGTGATGCAGGAGCGCGAGATCCGCCGCGTCGGCGGCAACGAATCGTTCCGTGTCGATGTGCGCCTGGTCGCCGCGACCAACAAGAATCTCGCTGAAGAAGTTGCCGAGGAGCGCTTTCGCGAAGACCTCTACTATCGCGTGAACGTCGTTACGATCACGCTGCCGCCGCTGCGCGATCGTCGCGGCGATATCCCGCTGCTCGCGAATCACGCGCTCGCCAAGTTCGGCCATCTCGCGGAAGGACGCGCGATCGAAATCAGCCGTGAGGCGATGGAAGTGATGCTCGATTACGCCTGGCCCGGCAATGTGCGCCAGCTCGAATCTGCGATCGAACGCGCGATCCTGTTGTGCGAAGGCGACAAGATCATGCCGCGCGATCTGCCGCAGGAAGTGCTGTCGCGCAAGACAACGGTGAAGCCGGGCGAGCGTCAGCGCAGCGACAAGTTCGAGATCCCGGCCGACGGAATCAACTTCGAAACCTTCGAGCGCGACCTCATCCTGCAAGCCATGGAAAAGAGCGACTGGGTAATCGCCAAAGCCGCCAAGATGCTCGGCATGAGCTACCGCACCCTCCAATACCGCCTCGACAAATTCGATCTCAAACGCGGCGAATCAAAACCCCCTCCGGCCGAAGTGAAGTAGTCAACGACGGCCCGGATTGTCTTGTGCCAAAAATGTGGCGGTTGATTGTCTTTCTGTCGGGTCCGCGTCAGGGCGCGTTCAGTGCCGTTACAGGTGAGCGGGTGTCGCTGCGGCTGGCGGCTCTCTCCAGCTTTGGCCCCTGCTCGCTAATCGTTTGCGGCGTTGCGCCGATCCACAGCTAGTCACATTCCGGGCACGTTGGTTGCACCGGTGGACAGGGCTGCGGGTTGGAACTTTGCCGGACGCGGGAGGAGCTGCCAATGCTCTATCGAACGCTCCAACGTAAAGATGACGAGCCTGGGCTCGACATGACCCATTTGCAGGCGGCCTATGCCCCGCGCGGTCTCGGACGAGTCGTCGCGATTATCAGGCAACTGGTTTTTGCCGGCGATCCGCTGCGCTCGCGCCGCGCTGTCGAACGCGAGCTCGAAGACCTTTACCATCCGTTCGATTAGCATCGTTCGAATTTCAGAATCGGCGCGGAGAATTCAGTCAGCCCAATCGGTTGGTAGATAGGTCCAGCATTCGATTTCATTGCCTGCGCCATCAAGCACGGTGACTCGCACGCGATTGTAGAGCGCCGGCAGTTCTTCGTATTCGTCGAGTATCTGAAAATCTCGCTCGGTCAGCCGCAGCAGGATCTTACCTTTGGTCTCGGCTCCTTTCTCCGCGGTGACGAAGAAATAGCGCTTCCGTCCGCGCGCATATCCGACCAGGCGCGCCGGAATCGTCTCGACGTGCCGCCCTAACAGGCCATCTCTCAGGTCTGGATCCAGCAGCGTGCCGTAAACGAACAGGGTCGTGATCTCGACGCGCGCGTTCATCACCTCATGTTGCCGCATCGGGCGGCTTCGCTTACCCTCGCTTGAACGTCAGGCGGATGCTCGAAGCACTATACCGTTTCCTCGACCAGCTGGGCGAAATCGGCATCCTTACGCGCGACTTCGTCCGCTACCTGCTCCGCCGTCCATTCGAGACGCGCCTTTTCCTCGACCAGCTTGACTCTATCGGCGTTCGCTCACTCAACGTCGTCAACCTGACCGCGATCTTCTCAGGAATGGTGCTGGCGCTGCAGATGGGCGAGTTCCTGGCGAAGTTCGGCGCGAAAATCTACGTCAGCCGGATCATGGGAATCTCGCTGCTGCGCGAGATGGGTCCTGTGCTCAGCGCCTTGATGGTCGCCGCGCGTGTCGGAGCCGGCATCACCGCCGAGCTCGGCACCATGAAGGTGACCGAGCAAATCGACGCGATGCGCTCGCTCGCGACGAGCCCCATTAAGAAACTCGTCGTGCCACGCGTGCTCGCTTCGATCATCATGCTGCCGGTGCTCACGATACTGGCCGACGCGATCGGGTTGTTGGGCGGGCTGGTGATCTCGATCACTCAACTCGGAGTGAGCGGCCATTTCTTCTACTCGACGCTATTGCAGAACGCGGCGCTTGGCGATCTGTTCAGCGGGCTCGGCAAGTCGGTTTTCTTTGGTTATCTGATCTCGATCGTGGCCTGCTACAAAGGATTGACTGCGAGCGGCGGCGCCGACGGCGTCGGCCGGGCGACTACTTCGGCGGTCGTGATCGCATCGATCAGCGTGTTGATTTCCGATTTCTTCCTGACCAAGTTTTTCCTTTCTCTGCCATGAACAACGGCGGCCGCGCGACGTTTATCAAGGTTCGAGGCCTGACCAAGAGCTTCGGCCCGAAGCACGTGCTGAGGGTCGTTGATCTCGACGTCTTCGAAGGCGAAACACTCGTCGTGCTTGGCGGCAGCGGCGAAGGTAAATCGGTCCTGCTCAAGCATCTCAATGGTCTCGAACGGCCCGACGCGGGTGAGATAATCGTTGCGGGGCATAATCTTGATCAACTCAACGAGGATGAGCTTGCGATCGTGCGCAAGCAGGTTGGGATGGTGTTCCAGGGCGGCGCGCTGTTCGATTCGCTAACTGTGTTCGGCAACATCAGCTATCCGCTCAGAGAGCATAGCGGGATGGACGAGGCCGCGATCGCGCGGCGCGTCAAAGAATTGCTCGGGATGGTGGAGCTCGATAGCGTCGAACAACTTTATCCCGCCGAGCTTTCCGGCGGTATGAAAAAGCGGGTTTCACTCGCGCGCGCGATCGCGCTCGAGCCGCGATGCGTTCTCTACGACGAACCGACGACCGGCCTCGACCCGATCGTCACGCTCAAGATCAATTCAATGATTCGTAGTCTGCAGCGGCAGCTCGGCTTCACGTCGGTCGTGGTGACGCACGATCTGCACAGCGCGTTCCAGGTCGGCGACCGTTTCGCGCTTCTGGACCAGGGGCGGATTCGATTCAGCGGCAGCGCCGAAGAAGTTCGGCACAGCTCTGACGAGTTGATGCGCGAATTCGTGAATGCCGCGCTATAAACGGGAGGCATCGTGAAAGATTCTGTCTATTCGACGATACGGGTAGGAGCAATGATCGCGGTCGGGATCGCGGTGCTCTGTTTTGCGATCTTCCAGATGGGTCATGGGCTCACCGTTTTCAGCTCAACCGAAACCATCGAAGCGCACTTCCATCGGATAAATGGCCTCCAGAAAGGCGCTCCGGTTGCGCTCTCCGGCGTCAATATCGGCAACGTCGATGACATCAGCTTTCCCGCCGCGCCGAGCGCGACCTACGTGATCGTCACGTTGAAAATCGCAAGCGAAGCGGCCGCGCGCGTCAAGGCCGATTCGGTCGCGCAGATAAGCTCGATGGGTCTGCTTGGCGACAAGTTTGTCGAGCTTTCGGCCGGCGCTCCGACTGCGCCTTCTGCCGCGCCGGGCAGTATCCTCGCGGCACGCGATCCAATTGACTACGAGGCGCTCATCCAGCAGCAGGGCACCGATGAGATGCTGGTGAATCTGATCTCGATTTCGGGCACCCTGCGCAAGCTCCTTGAGAACATCGCAAATGGCAACAGCATTCTCGCGCAGCTCGTCAACGGCCAGAACGTGCCGCCTGACAAACGTCTCACGCTCGAATCGATCCAGGAGGCGCTCGCCAATGTCTCCGAGCTCTCCTACCAGCTAGACAAGATCATGATGCGCGTCGATAACGGCACGAGTATCGCGGGCGCGCTGCTCAGCGACAAATACGACGGCCGCAGCTTCGTGCAGAACCTGCAGCAGATGACGCTGTCGGTGCGCAACACCAGCGACCGCATCAACCACGTCATGGCGCGCTACGACAACGCTCACGGCCTCTTGCCGCAGATGATGGAAAACCAGGAACTCGGCACCGACGTGCTCGGCAACCTGCGCTCCTCTTCGCGCGATCTGAAAGACATCTTGCAGAAGATCGACACGAGCCAGGGCACCGCCGGGATGCTCGTCAATGACCCGACGCTTTATATCGAGTTGCGCGAGATCCTCGAGGATGGCGGCGGATGGGGTATCCGCTTCGTGCGCAGCTTCTACACGCTGACCCATCCGTGGGCCGCGCCGGTGCCGTCGACTCCCGTGCAGTCCATCTCGACAACGAACGCATCAGCGCCTCTTGGCGCGACACAAACCAATACGGCTGTGGGGAAATGATCGCGAATGGCGCTTCCGCTGCCTGGTTGATGCGATCATACTGGTATGTTAGCTGAATGCCCTGTCCGGGGAGTTAATCGATGACGTTGCGCTCGATCTTGCGCTTTCTACCAATCGCGATATTGCCGTTGATGGTCGCGGCTTGTTCGACGGCCAACAGTCAGGGCGATCTGCGTACCGGAATGACGCCGGACGAAACGGTTGCCGCGATGGGTCAACCCGACCTTACCGACAACGTCGCGGATCCCAATCACAGCGGCGCGAGCGTGCTGCGTTACACCTGGATCGATCAGGGCAAGTCGGCGATCTTCGGTTCTGATAACAAACTGGCCAGCGTCCAGAATGTGGATATCGCCAAGAAAGTACCGCAGCAAGAGGATCGCGCCAACCTGTCACCGAACCCGCCCTTCGATCCGATCAACACTCCGCTTAACTATCTGTTTTTTCCGGTCAAGGCGGGCTTCACTTATCTCGGCGCGGGCTTGAATTGCGTCGGTGGCGGCGAATGCCGCAAACCTCAGATCGCGCCACCCTCCTGATTTCCTTCCAGATTGGTCTTTAATGCGCGGCGGCCGAAAGCGACCGCCGCGCTGCTTTTTGGGCGTCAAATGGACGCATGAAATGACGGAACTAGGCGAAATAGTCAGCTCGACAATTCTGCGCCTACGTGAGTTTTAGACATTCTGCGATAGTCTTGAGGCGCTTGCGTTTCCAGGCAACAACTCTGTAAACTGCGTGACAATATACGGGAGCTTTGAGTGGCAGCGCCTAACCCTATCGAAACCTCGAGCCTCGATGCCCTCGTGGACGAGATTCTTGTCAAGTGCACTTCGCGTAAGGCGGATCGATCCCGAATTGATCAATCAGAAGTTTGGCGCATCGCGAGACACGATTACTCGTCCAGCGTTCGGGAGCATCTGTCAGAGTCATTTGTTCGCCACCTCATTCGCGCAGCGCGGCGGCTGTGGCCGGCGATCAACAAACGGCCGGTGCGCCATTCAGCACCTGAGGTTTTCAAACGCGAGGTCGCACGCCTTGGAGTTGATCTCTGCGCGCGTCCATACGGCGGACCACGAGGCCTCGCCCTGCGTGGCTTTTATATCGACAGCGAGGCGACAGGACTTCGCCGCCCGCTTATCTACCTCAATACGGCGCACGAGCCGGCGGCGGTTTCGGCCACTTATTGCCACGAAGTTGGCCACTTCCTGACCACAAAAATCACCAAAAGTTACGACTCAAAGGTGAATTTCTTCTTTTCGTCAGCCTACTCATCGCATCTTAACGATCGTTCTGAACTTGCTGCGGACGCGATGGCTAGCCTGGCAGCGTATCCTTATCCGCTCGCCCGGAGAATTTTTTCCAAACCCGGCTGGGAACTGTCAGCCAAACCGGATAAACTAATTGATGCTGCATTGGAGAAGGCCTTCGCGCATGTGCGAGGGTTGACTGGGTTCGAGTTCAAAACGAGTTTACCAGCCGGACAGAATCTCAATTACCTGGCCGGCTTGATTCATTATGCAAAGTTGAGGTCGGCCCTATTGGCCGCGTACAATCTATGACGAAAAAAGAATCCCTCGGTTCGGTCATCAAGCAGCGCCGCGAGGCCTTCGCGCTAACTCAGCGTGAACTCGCGCAGAAACTCGGTGTCAAGGCGAGCCACATCGCCTACCTCGAGAACGGCCGGCGCAGACCCTCCCTCTCGCTGCTCGCGCGTATCGCCGATACGCTCGATCTCGACAAGCAGCGGCTCTTCCTCCTCACCCATCCTGAGGCTGAGGCTCTCCTTGGCGGACGGCGCGAAGCGGAGCGTCCCAAAGCGGGCAAAGAAGCGTGGCGCACCTTCGCTGCCGATCGCGCGATGATCTCGCGGCACAAGATTTCCGACCAGGAACTGAAGGTGCTGCAGAAGATCAATCTGCTCGGCCGCGTCTCCACGCCCAAGCAGTTCCTATTCATTCTGAATTCGATTCGTCAGGCCTGCGACGAAGAGGAATAACCTCCTCGCGCGCGGCCCGTTGCGGCGGGCACCGATTCCACGCTGAATCCGGTGCGTGCCGCTTCGGGCCGTGGGCCTGTGTATCGGAGCCTCCAGCTCTCGGCACTCCTGCCAGAACGATCAACTAATGTGGCGGCGTTCGTCTGCCCTTCGCGGCCGAAGTCCAATTCGGCTGAGGAACTTCCTGCGCGCCGCCATCGCGTCCTTCGCCGTCAAGACAAAGACAATTGATGCGGGCGTGGCGCATGGACTACGCTCGCATCAGGTGCGCCGCAAATGAAAATCGACATCGACCTCAAGAGCGGATTTCTCCAGGGCCTCAAACGCGAGATGCTCGCGAGCCTGAGTCCCGAGGAGCGCGCGATCATCGAAGTCTCAACCGGCGAGATGGGCAACAAGCCCGACGCGGTAAAGCTCGGATGGCTCAAGATGCGCACCAAGGAAACCTGGACCAAGCAGCGCTACACCCGCGCCCTCAAAGCCACGATGGCAAAGCTGACCGCCGCAGTCGCGGAAGCTGAGAATAAGAAATGACCGTTGCAGAGCGCATATTTGGTCGATGCCCTGGCCTGCTTTGATGCGTCCGAAGTGACGCACTTCGGCGCTGCGCGCAATGAAGGATCTGTATCTCTCTTCCATTTACCGGCGGCCGTCGGCAGAGTGCTCCGATTCTTTTCCATGGACGCTGCCGATCTTCAAAAACCTGGAGCACCTGGATTTCACTTCGCGCGTGACTTTCTTCGTCGGCGAGAACGGTTCGGGCAAGTCCACTTTGCTCGAGGCGCTCGCGGTCGGCATGCAAGCCATCGCGGCGGGCAGTGATCAGCCCGAACATGACGCAACGCTGTGGGTGGCTCACGAGTTTGCGCGGGCGTATCGATTCGTACGGCATCGCCATGCAAAACGCGCGATGTTTCTGCGGGCCGAGGATGTCCTCGGTTACACGCTCACCGCGGCCCGGCAACGCAAGGAAGCTGGAATTGCTTACAAAGGCGGCTTCGGAGCGCTGGAGGCGGCGCGGCGGGCCGAGGAACAAGCGGAACTCGCTGATATCGACAAACCTTCGATGGCTGAAGCACCCGAGCGGCTGAAACGGCGCCTGACGAGAAAATACAGCTCCGATCCGGTTAACCGCTCTCACGGCGAGACCTTTCTCGGCGTGCTCGATGACAGGCTGCGTCCCGGCGGCCTCTACCTGTTGGACGAGCCGGAAACGCCGTTATCGCCAAACCGGGTGCTGGGTCTGCTCTCGCTAATCAAGGAGCGAGCGGGAATGAACTGCCAGTTCATCGTCGCCACTCATTCTCCGATCCTGATGGCGATCCCGAACGCGCAGATTCTCCTGTTGGAAGACGCAAAGATAGAGCCGGTCGCCTACGACGACGTCGAGCACGTGCGAACCACGCGAGCCTTCCTCGCCAATCCGGAAAAGTTCATGCGCCATCTTTGATGGCTCACCCTTCGATGCGGGCGACGCGGCGTTTGCCGACTTCGATGACCTTGTGCTCGCCGGGGACGAAGCGGAAGTTCGCGTCGGAGATCGTTTTGCCATCGACGCGCACCGCGCCCTGGCTCACGAGGCGGCGGGCTTCGCTGTTGGACGGCGCAAAATTGAGCTGTTTCATCAGCTCGCAGATCCAGATCTCTTCGGCGATGCGATAGGTCGGGATGTTCTGCGGGATCTCGCGGCGCTGATGCTTTGACTCGAAGTATTCCTGCGCCGAACGCGCCGAATTCTCGTTGTAGTATTCGTTCACGATCATCGAGGCGAGGCGCTTTTTCGCCTCCATCGGATGGATCTTGCCCGCCTTGATCGCGGCGATCTGCTCCGCCGGCGTGTCGGTTAACAATTCGTAGTAGCGGATCATCAGCTTGTCAGGCACCGACATCAGCTTGCCGAACATGTCCTCCGGCTTGTCCGTGAGTCCCACGTAGTTGCCCAAGGACTTCGACATCTTGCGCTCGCCGTCGAGGCCTTCGAGCAGCGGCATCGTCATGACCGCCTGCGGCGGCTGCCCGAAATGACGCTGCAGCTCGCGCCCGACGAGCATGTTGAATTTCTGATCGGTACCGCCAATTTCGAGATCCGCTTGCAGCGCGACCGAATCGTAGCCCTGGATCATTGGGTAGAGCAGCTCGTGCAGAAAGAGCGGTTCCTCTTTGGCGAGGCGCTTTTCAAAATCGTCGCGCTCGAGCAATCGCGCGACGCTGAGCTTGGCTGCGATCTGAATTAACTGGCTGATGCTCAGCTCGTTCATCCATTCGCTGTTGAAGCGAACTTCGGTGCGCGCCGGATCGAGAATCTTGAACGCCTGGCCGCGATAGGTCTCGGCGTTGGCGCTGATCTGCTCGCGCGACAGCGGCTTGCGCGTTTCGGAGCGCCCGGTCGGATCGCCGATCATGGCGGTGAAATCGCCGACCAGGAACACCACCGTATGCCCCGCGCGCTGGAAGTCGCGCAGTTTCTTGAGCGTGAGGCTGTGACCAAGATGAAGGTCCGGCGCCGTCGGATCCATGCCGAGCTTGATCCGGAGCGGCCGCTCGAGCTTGAGCTTGTCCGTCAGTTCCGCAAGAGAAATCACCTCGACGGTATGGCGCGCCAGCGCCGCCGCCGTTTCCGCCGCAGTCTTATCGTCCACAGGTTCCATCAACTCCAGGTCGCGAGGATCAAGGGTACCGGAAATAAGTACCTTTGGAATACAGCTTCAACATTTTAGCCACTCGCCTTGGTGCTTGTCCCCTCTCCTTATCCTGGGAGAGGGATTCAGAAATAAGGGAGAGTAACTGCTTGTTACTAGCGATCGTTGCGCTGGTTGAATTTGTTCATAGCGCGCGTGAGGTCTTCTCGCACTATCGTTTCGACCGCCTCGGCGGCTCGCGCAATGCTGTCTTCGAGTAGCTGCGCTTCGGCCTTGCTCAGCGGCCTGAGCAGGAAGTCGAGGCCTTCGTCGCGGCGCCCTTCGCGGCCGGTGCCGATACGTACGCGGATGAAATCGGGCGTGCCGAGCGACGCCGCGACCGATCTCACGCCCTTGTTGCCGGCGTCGCCGCCGCCTTTGCGCACCTGCAGGCGCCCCTCGGGCAAATCGACTTCATCGTGCACGACGATCAACCGCTCGAGCGGCACCTTGAAGTATCCGAGGATCGCCGAAACGCATTCGCCGCTCAGGTTGTAGTACGTCTCCGGCTTCACCAGCATCACGGGCGTGTCGTCGAATCGCACCTCACCGGTCGCGCCCTTGAAACGCTTTCGATTGAGATCGATTCCTTTGCTCGCCGCGATGCGATCGATCGCCATGTGTCCCGCGTTGTGCCGCGAACGAGAATAGTCGCCGCCCGGATTTCCGAGGCCCGCGACGACCCACATCCCCTCGCTGCGGGGCGCGTCGTCCTCACCTCCCGAATCGGACTTTTTGCGGAACGACTTGAACAGTCCGCGGATTGGACTCATCCGCGCGATCCGTTGCGATGCTCGGGCGCGAGTTTGAGGAGTAGCGGCTTCAGGGCCGCGAACAACGCGGCCATTTCGGCGGGCGTACCGATCGAGATGCGGAGCGCGTCGCGCAACAGCGGTGTCGCGAAGTATCGCACCAGGATTCCTGCGCGCCTGAGCCCGCTCGCGATCGGACTCATGTCGCGCCCCACCATCCGCGCGAGCACGAAATTCGCCGACGATTCCGGCACCTCGAAGCCGAGCTTGCGGAGCCGCGCCTCGGTCGCGATGCGCGTCTTGCGCACGCGTTCGACATTGCGGCGCATCCACGCCGCGTCAGAGAGCGCGGCTGCGCCGCCCGCCAGCGCAATACGGCTCAGGTTGTACGAGTCCTTCACCTTCATCAGGCCTTCGATAACTTCCTGATGCGCGAAGCAGAGGCCGAGCCGCATCCCGGCCAGCGAAAACGATTTCGAGAGCGAGCGCAGGATCACGACGTTGCGATTTCGCTTGAGGAGCGGCAGCGCAGTCTCATTAGCGAAATCAACATAGGCTTCGTCGATCACCAGCATGCGGCCGCGCAGGCTGCGCGCGAGGCGGTCGAGACTCTTAAGCGGCGTCAGCGTGCCACTCGGCGAATTCGGATTGCAGACGATCGTGAGGTTCGCGCGGCATCGCGCCAGCTCATCCATCGGCATCTCGAATCCGGGCTTGAGCGGGAGACGAATCACCTTCGCTTCCTGCACTTCGGCGAGCGTGTCGTAGAGCGAGTAGGTCGGCACAGGATACACAACGCAGTCGCCCGGGCTCAGCGTCGCGCGGAAGACCATCGCGAGCAGCTCATCCGATCCGTTGCCGGCCACGATCATGTCGACGGGAATCTTGTAGAGCTTCGAGGCTGCCGTGACGAACTCATCGGCGCGCGGCGCGGGATAGAGTCTGAGCGTCGCACTCGCGGCCTTGGCGACGGCCTGGCGAACCTTCGGCGACGGCGGGTAAGGATTCTCGTTGGTGTTGAGCTTGATCAGGCGCTGCCCGGGACGCGGTTGCTCACCGGGAGTGTACGCCGCCATTTTCTTGATCGATTCGCGAAACATCAGTCGTTTATCCTAATCGTTCAGCGGCAGCGCGATACGCGCGCCGGTCCGCGAGGAGCGGTAGCACGCGTCGATCACTTCGACTGCGCGCAGGCCGTCGAGGCCGGTGGGCGCCGGCGGCGTGCCGCCTTCAATCGCGGCGATGAAATTCTGCGCGAGTGCGCGAAACGGCGCCAGTAGGTCGCGCGGGTCGAAGCGGCTCACTATTTCGTCGCGCGTGTAGCCGGGAGCTTCGCTGCCATCAGCGCGGAGAATCGCAACATCGGTGCGCGGATAGCCCATCATGATGCGGCCTTCGCTGCCGTAGATTTCGATCGCCGAGAGCGGAGGCTGCGAACTCCAGCTCGCTTCGACCACGCCGATCGCGCCCGACGCGAACTTGAGAATCATCGCGCCAGTATCATCGACGGCGATGTCCTTGCCCAAAGTCGCCACCTCACCACTGACCGAGGTGACCGCGCCCAGGTACCAGATCGCAAGGTCGGCGATGTGCACGCCCAGATCAAGCGAGGCACCGCCGCCCGCATCGGTGGCGTCGGTAAACCATCGCTGCCCCGGCGCCCAGAATTCGGGGCCGCCGTGCGAGAGCCGCCCACGAAAGAAATAAGGCTTGCCGATTGCGCCCGAATCGATCGCCTCCTTGATTATACTTTGCAGCCCGCCGTAGCGACTCTGCATCGCGACCATCAGGATACGCCCTGCCCGTTCGGCCGCATCGACCATCGCGCGGGCGTCGGCCGCGCGCGGCGCCATCGGCTTTTCGACGAGCACGTGCGCTCCGGCGGCGACCGCCTTCAGCGTGTATTCGCGATGGAACCGATTCGGCGTAAAGATACACACAGCGTCGGGCCGCTCGCGCGCGAGCATCGCGTCGAAGTCGTCGTGGATTTTCGGACGGCCCGCGCCGGACGGCCAAAGAGCCGAAGCAACGGCAGAGGCTTTTTCGGAAGTGCGGCTTTGGATCGCGACGATCTGCGCATTCGGCACGGTCATTAGCGCCGGGAGGTGAGCACGAGCCGCAATCGCGCCAGCACCTGAGATTGCAACTTTCACCATCGCATTTATTGCCGTTTCTTGCGCCGCCGCCGACGCGGCTCGGCGGTCGAATCGAGCAGCCATTTCACATAAGGCGGCGAGCCGCGATCGATACTCGCGGAAATCACTTCTGGAACGTCGTAAGTGTGCAGCGCGCCGATTCTTTTTTCGAGCTTCGCATAGTGCGCGGCGCGCGTCTTGATCAAGAGCAGGTATTCGCGGTCATCTTCAATCGCGTCGCGCCACTTGTAGATCGAGCGCATCGGGCCGACGATATTCACGCACGCGGCGAGCTGCTCGGTGACGATAGTGCGCGCGATCGAAAGGGCCTGCTCTTCGCTCGAAGCGGTGGTAAAGACCAGGCGCAGGCGTGGCGATCGCTGCGGCATGCTAGCGCCTCACCTCGCGCAACAGGCGCTTGCGCAGCTCGCGCGGGGTGCATCGATACTTGAACGCCTTGCGCTGATTTACGAACAGAACCGGCACCTCGGTTCCGTAAAGCGCTTCGAGCTCGGGCCGGCCGTCGATTTCGATTCGCTCGAAGCGCGCCTCAAAGCGCGGCAGCTCGAAGGCGAGCACGGCTTCCATTTCGTGGCACAACTCGCAGTCGTTGCGAGTATAAAGAACGACTTCCAGCATGGCGCGGATGATTCTTCGAGACGGGTACTGTAGCGGGAGCGTCGCCGCACTGAAAGCGAGTCCTGTGAATTACTGATTCATTAGGCGCTCCATCAACTTCGCGGTCGCGGGACAAGGATGCGATTCGATCGCGCGCGGCATCAAGTCGAGGTGACGCGCGAGCAGCAGCACATCATCCCAACGATCGATGTCATACCACGCCGGCCCGAGCGCATACGCGATCTTCTTCTGCGCGAGGCGCTTCAGAGTCGCCGCAAGCACGTTGCTACCGCCCCATCGGATACCCGTGAAGATCGTTGGAATTGCACCATGCACGCCGATGCCCCAGTAGCCGCCGTCGAGGCTTGGCGCGATCACGACCCGCTTGGGTTGGACGAGCACAAGGCATCGCGCGAGCAAATCGATTGGAACAGTCGGAGTGTCGGCGCCGATCAGCAGCACGCCGTTGTCCGCGTATGGCTCAAGCGAGCGCGCCATCTTTGCTCCCAGCGAGCCTTTTCCCTGGTCGATCAGCTCAGATCGGAACTCATGCGACAGGCGGCGGAAGTATTTACTTCGCGCAGCGCCGTCAGGAGCGCTGGCCGCGATGATCAACCTGCTCGGCTTCACGAGCTGCGCCTTGCGGAGCGCATCGCGGATGAACGCATCGGAAAGCGCGGCGGCAGCGCGAGCCGTTACGTGGCCGATCAAGCGGGTCTTGGTCTCGCCCGCGATCGGCTCGCGGCAGAAAACGATCAGCGCGGCACGGCGCGTCCTCACTTGATAGTGTTGGGCCGGATGATGTTGATCGGCATCCCGAGCGTCTTCTTAATGAACTCGGCGACCGAGGTGATCGGTTTCGGCGTGATCTTCGGATCGCTGACCGGACCTCTCACGTCGAAGTACGCCGCGACGAGGTTGCCGGTGCCGCTGCCGAAGCGCTCACCAACTATCGGGATGTGATTTAACACCCAGTTGACGGTGTCGAACGGAAACATCCCAACCTCCATATCGAGATCGCCGTCGCCGAGTTTGACGGTGCCGTTTGCGGCGATTTCCATCACCGGGCCCTGCAACCTGAAATTGTCGGTATAGAAGAGGCCCTTGTTGCCCTTGAAATCAGCCAGGATCGTTTTGAAGGGAACCCCGGCGACGCGCGGGTCGGGAATCCGCGCGGTCAACCAATTCTTGATGTCGAGGAATGCCAGCAAGCGCGAGAGCAGCGTGAACTTGTTGAGTGTGCCATCGCGAATCGTCACCGAGATTTGTCCGGCCAGCGTGTCGTAGAAGTTGGTATCCATGTTGGCCCACAGGTCTTCGCCCATGGATAGTTGACCGAGGATTGGCGAGTCTTTGCGCTTGCCGGTCATCATGAAAAGCGGGGCCGGGTCCATGTTCGCAACCTTGCCCACCAGGTGCACCCAGTTGTCAGGGCCGCGGCCGCGCAGATCGAGATTGAGCTTGCCGCGAAACGCAGTTGCGGCAAAGTTGTAGACGCGCCAATCGCCGCTCGGCGAGCGCGTGAAATCGCCGTCGAGGTCCTGCATCGGGAATTTGCCCAGGTTCGCGGTCGCCGCCTTGATATGACCACTGGCGGGGATCGGAAACTTGACTGGAGGTGTTGCGGGCGACCAGGGCATGCGGATGAAACGCATGACCTCGAAATCGAGATGCTGCAGGTTCGCGTCCATCCGCACCGTCGGTGCGACGATGTCGGGAACCGTGATGCGAAAATCGATCGGCGAGCCTTCGAGCTTCGACGCCGGCATCGACACCACCAGGCGCCGCCTGGTGAGCTCGATCGTCGCGGCGGAGACAATCATCGGCGCGCGCAGGAAGTTGAATTGCACCTGGCCGCCTGCGAGCGTCAGCTTGCCGTTGCCCGAGTAGGTCTCCTTGATCTTCGGGTTTCCCGAAATCGTGAGCGACCCGCCTATCGGCCCCTTCACTGCAAGATCGCTCGGATCGACGACCAGGCCCAGCCACGACTCCGAGGGCATGTGATGGAAATCGAGCGACAACGTCTTGATCAGAAAACCCTTGGCGCCGTACTGGACTTCGCCGTTGAGGTTGGCGTCGCCGCCCGTCGCCGCGGCCACAATCTTCTGAATCTTCGCATCACCGGGTGAAAACACAATCGCCCCGCGGCGGACCGTCACCGGACCGGGAGCGCCATCCAATGTGAAAACGGCACCGTTGGCTGCAACCGTCAGGACGTAACTAGCCGGCGGCGTTGGCGCATTCAGATCGAAGCGGCCCTGCACGCGACTCTCGAAATCGAGCACGCCCGATAGCTGCTTCAGCCGATCATAGTTGGGCACGTGATTGTTGCGGAGCGCGAGGCTAATCGCGGGAAACAATTCGCCGAGGTCGGTGTCGGCAGACGCCTGCAGCGTATAGGGCGCGTCCTGGAATCCTTTGCGCAGATCGATACGTCCGGCGACGCCTTTCACCTGCGTGCGGCCGAGCTTTGCCGAGCCCTGGGCGAATGTGACGACGCCCTTGGCGTAGTTGATCTGCACCGTCAGTGCAGAGATGTCGGGCAACTTGAGCTCCGGCGGAAACGCGAACGCCACGCCCTGCAGGGTGCCGAAGATGGTCAGGTTTTCGCGCAGCGCTAAGAGCGGTGCCGCGCGAATCGTCTCGACCGGCGCGCTGAACGAGGCCTGCCCGACGCGCACGCTGCCGGATGCGATGCGCCTCACCCATTCGAGCGTAGCGCGCGGGAGGTTGCGCACTTCGAGCACCTGTTTCTTGAGCCGGCCTAGCTCAAGCTCAAAGCCCTGCAGGCTGATTCCGAGGCGCGGATTGCCGCTGTACGGCTGCGAGACCTGCGTTTCGCCGGTGAGCACGTGCTGGCCGACGCGTTGCACGGTCAGCTGAGTTATCGAGTAGTTGGTCTCGTTGAAGTCGAACGATCCGTTGACCGAATAGTCGCCGAGCTGGATTGGCGTTGCGAGCCGGGGCCCCGCCAGCGCGAGATTGCCAATGCCGAGGGTGCTGGTGCCGCTCAGCGAGCCGTCGTCGTGAATGCTCGCGGCGACACTGCCCTGCATCTCGCCGTCGATGTCGAAGCCTTCGGCGTGAAGGTTGGTAATCGGGATTCCCCAGACCCAGAGCTGCGCCTTGCCAACGTCGTGCGAGTCGGTCGGCTGGTCGCTTTGCGCGCTGATTCGTCCGGCGAAATGCGCACCAGCGTAGGGCGGGAGCTGGATCGTCGCGTCGAACGCGAAATACCAGTTGAGCCCGTGACGCCTGCGATAGGCGAGGAGCCCGACCCGATCGAAGAGCACGCTGCCATCGCGATACGCAAGCGTGGCGTTGATGATCTCGATACGCCGTGCAATCTGCGAGAGCGCTCGGAGCGCCTTCGCCATCCGCTCGATCGCGGCCGCCTCGGGACGCGGCAACGCGATCTCGGGCGTGCCCGGATGATTGCGCGGCACGATCATCAGCGGCGTGTCGACGGTGACCGAGTAAAGCGGCAAACCGTTGGAACTGAAGATCGAGTGATAGCCGACGCTCGCGTGAATCGACTTGATCGTCGAGATCTCTTTGCCGTTCTGACTGATGTGGACGTCCGTCAGGACGACGCCGAGATGGCGCTCCAGATGCACTTGCGCCTTGCCCACGGTGAATCCCAGGTGGATTCGCGCGTGGATCGAGTCCATCACGAACGCAATTACTTTGTCCTGGTAGATCGAAAGCAGCGTCGCAGCGCTGCCGATGAGAATCGTAAGCAGGATGAGGATATAAGCGGTGATCCGGACAAGTCGTCTCATCGTTGGCGCAGCGGCGCGGGCAGAACCACCCGCGAGGCCGCCGTCCGGCCCGGCGCTGTAATTTGCTCAGTCGCCCTCGGCCATCTCCGCGGGCGGACCATCGCTGAAACCGACCCGATGCTTGTTGCGCAGTGCCGTGCGGAGCACGCGGTTGCGTAGCCGTACCGATTTCGGCGTGACCTCGACGAGCTCTTCCTCGTCGATCCATTCGAGCGCCGCATCGAGCGTCATCAGGCGCGCTGGCGTGATACGCACGGCCTCATCGTGACCGGAGGCGCGCATGTTGGTGAGCTTCTTTTCGCGGCAGCAATTGACGGGCAAATTGATCTCGCGCGCGTACTCGCCGACGATCATGCCCTCGTACACGGGCTGACCGGGATCGACAAAGAAGATGCCGCGCTCCTGCAGATGGAAGATCGCATAGGGCGTTGCGACGCCTTCGCGATCGGAAATCATCGCGCCGTTGGCGCGCGAGCGAATCGTTCCCGTCCAAGGACCGTAGCCGTTGAAGAGAGTGTTCATCAGGCCGTTGCCGCGCGTGCTCTCGAGGAAGCGGCCGCGAAATCCGATCAGTCCGCGCGCAGGAACGTCATATTCGAGCCGCACACGCCCGCCCGCATGCGTCACCATCGTGCGCATCTTGCCTTTTCGGGCAGACAGCATCTGCGTGACGGTTCCGATGTAGTCCTCGGTGATATCGATCACGAGCAGTTCCATCGGCTCCAGGACCTGGCCTTCCGATTGCCGCGTGATAACGGTCGGTTTGGAAACCTGGAGCTCGTAGCCCTCGCGGCGCATCGTCTCGATTATCACCGCGAGCTGCAATTCGCCGCGGCCCATCACGCGCCACGAATCCGGCGAGAGCTGCTCGACGCGCGTGCTGACGTTGCGGCGTGCCTCGAATTCGATACGCTCGCCCAGCTTGCGCGAAGTAACGAATTCGCCTTCGCGGCCCGCCCACGGCGCATTGTTGACAAGAAAGGTCATCGCGACCGTAGGCTCGTCGATTCTAATCGGCGGCAGCGGGCGCGGGTTTTCGAGATCGGAGATCGTCTCGCCGATCGCGATATCCTCTATTCCTGCAACGACGACGATTTCGCCGGCGCGCGCGGTTTCGAGCTCGACGCGCTTAAGCCCCTGCCATCCGTAGATGTGTGCGACCTTGCAGGTGGCGATTTTCCCGTCGCGGCGGCATAACGAATAATTCGAGTTGGGCGTGAACGATCCGGAAATGAGCCGCCCGATCGCGAGGCGTCCGACGTAGTCGTCGTAATCGAGATTGTTGACCTGGAACTGCAGCGGCGCTTCGGAATCGACCTCCGGTCCCGGCAGATGCGCCAGGATCGTTTCGAACAGCGGCCGCAGGTCCGTCCCGGGCACTTCGAGCTTGTGCGTCGCCGTCCCGGCGCGGCTCACCGTGTAGAGGACGGGAAAATCGAGCAAATGCTCGTCGGCGCCGAGGTCGATAAACAGATCGTAGATCTCGTCGAGCACTTCCAGCGGGCGCGCGTCGGAACGATCGATCTTGTTGATGCAAACAACCGCCGGCAAGCTCGCTTCGAGCGCTTTCTTGAGCACGAATCGGGTCTGCGGCAGCGGTCCTTCGCACGCATCGACGAGCAGCAGCACGCCGTCAACCATCGAGAGCGTGCGCTCGACCTCGCCGCCGAAATCGGAATGGCCGGGGGTATCAACGATATTGATGCGCGTGTCGTTCCACACGATCGAGGTGTTCTTGGCCATGATCGTGATTCCGCGCTCGCGCTCGAGCGCGTTGGAATCCATCACGCGATCAACCACCTGCTCGTTGACGCGAAAAACGCCCGACTGACGCAGCATCGCGTCGACCAGCGTGGTTTTGCCATGATCGACGTGGGCGACGATCGCGAGATTTCTAATGTCCTGACGGCGCATTTTGTTTTGAATACTAAAACGCGGTCGAGCCGAATGGTTCGTCCGCGCAGCGCTAGTGTACCTGTGAAGCCGGGAGGAGTAAACGCGCCGCTCTACGGCGGATGAAACCTGCGCGAAACAATCCCGTAGCCTGCCGCGTCAAGGGATCACGGGGTAGAGAACTGCTTCTGCTCGTGCTCCTTGAGTTTTTGCAGGAGCTGATCGACGTTTTCGACCTCGGACACGCGCCAGACGCCGTCGGGCTCGCGCCGCAGGTGAACTTCGTAGGTTTGTCCCTTCGGGTCGGTCCACTTGGTAAACGCCGCGTCGCCGTCGCGATGCATCAGGACGATCGCGCCCGCCATCGCCGCGTAGGGCATCTGCAATTCCTTGCGCCCCTGGTTGACCTGGTCGATAGACCACGAACGCGCGATCTGCGCCATCGGTCCGGTGAGCGCGGCGATGACGGTCGATCCCAACATCGCTGAGAGCGGATCGTTCGCGGCGCGCTTCTTCACCATCTGCTCGCCCGCGCTCTGGACCACGCTCTGGAAATCAACGTATTGCGCCGCACCGTCGCCATTGCGCGCATCGATCGCACTCTTGAGCCGAATAACAGACCAGGCCGGTGTGGTAGGCAGATAGAGCCCCGCCCACGCACCAATCACGACCAGAATCAAAATCGCCGTGAAGTGGCGAAACAAGAATCGAAGCATCGCCGATTATCTTGAACTGCGGGATGGGTTGCTGTCGAGATACTGAGCAAGAAAGGGTTTGCAGGCGCAGAATCTCACACCTCCATCCAGCCGCTTTGGGCCCGCTTGGTGCCGGTTCCGAGGTCTGGGAAATTCGTGCTCGACACGTCAATCCAGAACTCCGAGCCCTAGGACGATTCGCGCTGCGCGATACGTTTATCGCGCTCAGTTTGTACGACACGCAGATAAAGGACAGGACGGTGGGGAGCTCGCAAAGCTACGCTGCCAAACGGATTGGGAGCGATTGTTCGCTCACATTCCGCCCAGTGTTCGGGAAGGTGATCGATGATTACATTCCGCCAGCGTTTACTCTTATCTGAACTACGCCAAACGCCCCTTGCAGAGGCACCGCTCGTAGAGCGGCGACTTTATTGCAATGGACACTCAGGGCCAACGGCGGATGAAATCAGCGAACTAAACGCTTCGGTTTTTCAGTTTGATGATGCGATACCAGATGCCGTTCAGAAATACGCGCTTCGGGTCGGGGCGTCCCTTTAAACCGATTGTTCCATCGGGTCGAAGATATTGGTGAGCGCGAGCAACTTCTTCATTGGTGGCTGGGTCTATGTACGATACTTCTTGACTGAACGTACAGAACGGTTCATTTGCCAATGGCAACGAGGGATGCCGATTGGCTGAAACATTAGCGTGAATGCGTCCGGCTAAAATGTCGTCCAAATAATTGTCATTGAAAAGGCGTCTGAGTTCCGTTTCCGACACGCGGACAATTTGTGATATAGGCTGTTTCGACATGATCACTGTATCCGAAATACGCGCACGGCTGTGCGACTATTTGAACCGCCAGATTACCTTGAATGAGTTTGAAGATTGGCTGGTCATCCGCAGTTGGAATATGCACCAAGACAGCACCGAATCGGCTCGTCGATTGGTCGGCGCTATAGAATTGCGCCTCTCGGAATATTCGGATGACCACTTGACTGATGATGGGCTGGAACGGGAGTTCAAAGGCCTAATCT